>JANXVA010000294.1 GCA_025351875.1 Myxococcales bacterium
ACGACGACAACCACAAGGACGGGGCGCACGAGGAGCTCAAGGTCTCCATCACCATCAGCGCCGGCAAGAGCTGCGAGAAGGCGATGGACGAGAACCCCCAGGAGATCACGATGGGGAAGAAGGGCGCCCCCGATCTCACCAACGATCAGCTCGGCCGTCCAATGCAGAACAGCGCCTTCATGCAGAGCTGTGGCCTCGCGGACTCGGCCAACGCAGACATCTGCGTCGCCGTGAAGAAGGGCAAGCCGCTCGGCGTGTCCGTCAAGGTGTCGCCGCAGAACAACAAGGTGGCGGCGTGCATCGACAAGGCAACGCGCAAGCTGTCCTTCCCCGCGAGCGAGAAGCTCGACGTGGTGAAGCAGCACTTCTGAGCTCATCGCGGGTGCGTCGCCCCTGACGCGGAGTGCCGAGGTTTAGCGGCCTCCGCGCGTCACGGGCGTCGCAGGGCGATCGGCGGACGGCGGCCTTTCAGGCACTGCGTCTCGGGCATGGAAGCTGCGAAAGCCCGTTGCCGAGGTGATCGCTTGAACCCTATCCATCTTGGTGTCGTTCTCGGTTTCGTCGCCACCCTCTTCGTCGCGAGCGCGTGCAGCAGCAGCACGAGCGACACGAGCGGCGACGCGTGCAAGGCAGGCACGCAATGCGTGTGCACGGAGGGCTGCACCAAGTCGTGCGGCGGCGACGGCGCGAACTGCGACTTCGTGTGTCAGTCCGGCACCTGCGCCTTCTCCTGTCCGGGTGGCGGCTGTCAGGTCTCCGGCTCGGGCAGCCCGACGCTCGACTGTCCGAAGGGTGGCTGCCGGCTCTCGTGCGACGGACCTTCGTGCAAGCTGACCAGCTGCACGAGCAACTGCACGATGGCGTGCGGCGCGACCACCACCACGTGTCAGTCGAGCTGCGCGGACACCGCCGCGGGCTGCGTCGGCGGCGGAGGCTGAACCGCCGAATTCGCTGCTCCTCGGCGGGTGGTGCCTGGCCATGGGCGTATAGTTCCCCGCGAGATGGCCCCCGCTGGAGCACCTGAGTCGTCGTGAAACGCGAGGAGAAGCGCCCGGTTCGAGCGTCCTCTCGAGACTCGTTCGGCTCCTATCCGGAGGGACCTCCGGCGCCGCCGAAGCCGCCGGCTCCGTTTCCGATCGCGACGGCGATGCGGCGCGTGCTCGCGAAGGGGTACCACGGAGCCGACCTGCGAGCCGATCTCATGGCCGGCGCGGTGGTCGGAGTCGTCGCGCTTCCGCTGTCGATGGCGCTCGCGATCGGCGTCGGCGCGCCTCCTCAACATGGCCTCTACACCGCGGCCATCGGCGGTGCGATCGTCGCGCTGCTGGGTGGGTGCAAGTTCCAGGTGACCGGGCCAACCGCGGCGTTCATCGTGATCCTCGCGCCGATCGTGAACAAGCACGGGCTCGCGGGTCTGCTCACCGCAGGCTTCATGGCGGGGCTGATCCTCATCGGCCTCGGAGCGGCGCGGCTCGGAAGCCTGATCCGGTTCATTCCGTATCCGGTGACCACGGGGTTCACCGCGGGCATCGCGACCGTCATCGCGACGCTGCAGGTGAAGGACGTGCTCGGTCTGACCACGGGGCCACTGCCGGACCATTACGTCGAGAAGCTCGACACGCTGTGGGGCGCGCGGTCCACCTTCAACGTGGCCGAGCTTGCGGTGGCGACGGCGACATTCGCGCTCCTCCTGCTCTTGCCCAGGATCGTCAAGAAGGTGCCCGCTCCGCTCCTCGCGATCGGGTTCGTCGCGATCGTCGCGGCGCTCCTGCACCGCTTCGTGCCTGCGTTCAGCGTCGCGACCATCGGCACGCGCTTCCACACCACCATCGGCGGCGTCGACGTGGCTGGCATCCCGAGCGTGCTTCCCGCGCCGGCGCTGCCCTGGGGGAGCGGGCTCCCGTCGTATCAGCTCATCCACGAGCTCGCGGGCCCGGCGTTCGCGATCGCGATGCTCGGGGCGATCGAGTCGCTTCTCTCCGCCGTCATCGCCGACGGCATGACGAACACGAAGCACGACCCGAACGCCGAGCTCGTCGCGCTGGGGATCGGGAACGTGTTCGCGCCCATCTTCGGCGGGATCGCGGCGACCGGGGCGCTCGCGCGTACGGCGACGAACATTCGCTCCGGCGCGCGCTCGCCGATCGCGGCGGTGACGCACGCCGCGCTCGTGATGCTCTCGATCCTGCTCCTCGCGCCGCTCATCGCCTACGTGCCGATGGCGTCACTCGCTGCGTTGCTCGTGCTCGTCGCGTGGAACATGTCGGAGGTCCGGCACTTCGCACATCTCGTGCGCGTGGCCCCGAAGAGCGACGTGTTCGTGCTGGTGACGTGTTTCCTCCTCACCGTGTTCTTCGACATGGTGGTCGCGGTCTCGGTCGGCTTCATGATGGCCGCAGTGCTCTTCATGAAACGCATGGGAGACCTCACCGAGTCGCGCGTGACGCTCGACGCCTCCGAAGACGCGCCGATGAAGGTGCCGCCGGGCGTCGTCGTGTACGAGATCAACGGGCCGCTCTTCTTCGGAGCGAGCCAGAATGCGATGGCCTCCCTCGGGGCCATCAAGGGTGACTCGTTCAAGGTGCTCGTGCTGCACCTGGGCCGCGTGCCCGTCATCGACGCAACCGGGTTCGTGGCGCTCGAGAACGCGATCGACAGCGTCGTGAGGCAGAAGAAGGGGGTGGTCCTCGCGGGGCCGCTCCCGAGGCCCCGCACCATCTTCGACAAGGCTCGGCTCGGGGCAAAGCACCCGGAGCTGCGGATGGCCGATAGCCTGGAAGAGGCCATGGAGGTCGCGCGAGAGCTGGCGGCTGCGATGGAAACGGGTGGGTCGAAGGCGCCGACCCCGGTGGCCGCATGAGGTATGTGAAGACGTGAGGGAACAGTGACGAAGAAGGAAGAAGAGACGGTCGAGGGAATGGTCTGGGCGATCGTGCTCCTGGTGGAACTCGGCGCGCCCCAGGTCGCCTCGCTGAAGGCGGAGCTCGAGAGCGCGTCGATCATCGTGCTCGTCGAGGGGAGCATGCTGCGTGCGTCGCAGCTGGTCGCCGACCAGAGGCCACACGTGGTCGTCGCGCCGTCATCGCTTCCGGTCGAGCGCACGCAGGTGCTCCGCGATGCGGCGAAGGACGTCGGGCTGGAGGTCATGCTCGTGGACAGCAAGGCGGACACGAGCGCGGTCGTGCACGACGTGCGCGCCGCGATGGCGCGTGTCGCGGTCAAGCGCGCGTCGCTGAAGCGCTGACGCTCTTCGGGTGCCGGCCGTTTGACCGTTTGACAGCACTCGAATCGTCCGTTACGACTATCCGTGTAGGAATAGTTTGAGCGCGTTGCCTGGGCCGAAGATGGGCCTCTGTGACCGCGGCGCTCACACCGTTCCCCCTGGCGAACGCCTCTGAGATCACGCCGCTCGCCGAGCGCAAGCGATCTCGCGGAGTGCGTTCACCAACACGCATCAGACCGTCTGGAGTGCGATGAAACATCCGCTGACCGCGAGATCCGTTCTCACCTACACGCGCCTGGTCGCCGGCGCCGCGCTCCTCGGCGCAATCGTGGCCGCCGGCTGCGGCGCTGACGCCACCATCGACGATGTGGCAAGCGCACCCGACGCGAGCGGCGGGCATGATCTCGCCGCGCCTGAGGTCAATCTCGATGGCGGCTCCGCGGGCAATCTCGATGGGGGCGTGTCGAATGATCTCGATGCGACCACACCTCCAAAGGATGCGAAGACGCTGCCCGATGGCGCGCTCGTCACCTACGTGTCGCTCGGGACGGCGGGTAGCTTCGTGGTGCTCTCGGGCGAGACGGTCACGAACACGGGCTTCACGATCATCAACGGAAACGTCGGCCTCTCGCCCGGCTCGAGCATCACCGGCTTTCCGCCCGGCGTCGTGAACGGCGTCGTCCACATCTCGGATGCCGTGGCCGCGAAGGCGAAGCAGGACCTCAACGCCGCCTACACGGACGCGTCGAAGCGCAGCGGCGCGCCGATCCCGCTCTCCGGCGACCTCGGCGGAATGACTCTCCACCCTGGGCTCTATGTCTCGGCGACGTCGATCGAGCTGACCTCAGGCGATCTCACGCTCGACGCGCTGGGCGACGAGGATGCGATCTGGGTCTTCCAGATCGGCACGACGTTCGTCTCCATGGTCGATCGGAAGGTGATCCTGGTCGGGAACGCGAGGCACGACAACGTGTTCTGGAACACAGGCTCGTCCGCGACCATCGGCGTGGGCTCGGTGATGGTCGGCAACTTCCTCACGCAGACGTCCATCACGGTGCAGACCGGCGCCAGCATGGAAGGCCGCTTCCTCACGCAGGTCGGCTCGGTGACCTTCGACTCCAACAAGGTCAACCGGCCGAAGCCGGTGCACTGATGGGCACAACCAAGGTCCGCATGAAACGATCGCTCGTGCTCGTTCGAACGATCCTCGGTGGGGCGCTGGCGCTCGGCGTCCTGGACGTGGGATGTAGCGACGCGTCGAGCGACCAGGCGGCGAGCGCTCCACCGCCGACGCCCGCTCCTCCTGACACCTTCGGGCCGCGCCGCGACGCGGCAGCGTCGTGCCGAGGTCTCGAGTGCAATCAGGTCTGGTGTGGTGCCGACGGCACCACGTCACTCTCCGGCAAGGTCTACGACCCGTCCGGCACCGTGCCTCTCTACAACGCGATCGTCTACATCCCGAACGCCGAGCTCGCGCCTTTCGCCCCAGGCATCAGCTGCGACAAGTGCGGAACCACGCCCTCGGGCTCACCGATCGCGACCGCGCTCACCGATGCGAAGGGCGACTTCACCCTGAAGAACGTGCCGGTCGGCGTCGACGTCCCGATCGTGGTGCAGATCGGTCGCTGGAGGCGCAAGGTCACGATACCTGGATCGATCGTGAACCAATGCGCGGACGCCAAGCTCGGCGTCGGCACGACGCGCCTGCCGCGCACGCAGGCCGAGGGCGACATTCCGAAGATCGCGATCACGACGGGTGGCGCCGATTCGCTCGAGTGTTTCGTGCGCAAGCTCGGCATCGAGACCGAGATGACGAACCCGGCCGGCAGCGGTCGTGTGCACATCTTTCAGGGCAAGAACTCGGAAGGTGCCGTGGGCGAGAACAAGGACGGCTCGAGGATCGACGCCGCGACTCCTGCCGGCAATGCCCTCTGGGACGACGCGGCGAAGCTCGCCGCCTACGACATGGTGATCCTCGCGTGCGAGGGCAGCGAGAATGCCGCCACGAAGTCCGTGAAGGCACGTGCCAACCTCAAGGAGTATCTCGACAAGGGCGGGCGCCTCTTCGCGTCGCACTACCACTACGAGTGGTTCAAGAACGGCGCAGCCCCGTTGCCCTCCACGGCGATCTGGGGTGGCGAGTCGGTCTCGGACACGAGCAGCGACGTCAGCATCGACACGACGTTCGCCAAGGGCGTGGCCTTCAGCAGCTGGCTCGACGGAGTGGACGCGACGACCGCCCCGAAATCCGGCGTGGTCCAGATGACCGCGCTCCGGACGAGCATCACGCAGGTCCCGGGCGTGGGCGGCGGCGTGGACACGTCGCGCCGCTGGCTCTACACGCCGAGCGGTCCGAAGTTCTACTCCTTCAACACGCCGATCGGCGTGCCCTCGACGGAGCAGTGCGGGCGCGGCGTCTTCACCGACATCCACGTGTCGAGCGGCGATCTGCAGGGCGGGACCTTTCCCGCGAACTGCACGACCTCCGGCTTCACTCCTCAGGAGAAGGCGCTGCTCTTCTTGATGATGGACCTCGCCTCGTGCATCCAGGACGACAAGACGGCGCCGCAGCCGCCGCCGCCGGTCAAATGAGGACGCGAGCTGGACATGCGCGCGCGGCGGTGGCCGTCGCAGCGTTCGTCGCCTGGGCGACTGTGGCTCCGGGATGTGGGGCGAGCGATGGCGGGCTCGCGCTCGATGACCCGAGCGCTGGCCTCGCCAATGGCGAGGGCGGTGCGAACGGGGAGGGCGGTGTCAACGGGGAGGGCGGCGCGAGCGCCGATGCCCTCGAGGCTGATCCCGATGCGAAGGTGGGGGCCGATGCGCACGGCGGGCCGGATGCGAAGCCTGCGACGACGTTCGAGGGTCGCTTTCTCACGCAGACCGGCGCGGTGACGCTGGATCCGAGCACGACGATCAACCGGCCGAAGCCGGTGCACGGATCGAAGGCTGGTCGGCAGACGACGCAGACGTCAGAGCGGCTTGGGCGCGCCGCTCGGGAGAACTTCCTCGAACGATTCGGACGCCGTGCCGGGACCGCGCACGTGGAGAAACGCGCCGCCCGTTCCGTCCGCGCCGACGCTGAGACCGGTGTCGACGAGGAAGAGGAGGCCGCCGTACTTCTGGATCATCTTGTCGGCGGCTCGCGTGCTCAGGTCCGCGAAGCCGACGCCGCCCGGCTGATGCCCCATCACGAGGTGCTTCACGCCGAGCGCCGAGGTCCATTGCGTGAGGAGCGCTTGCGCGTCACCCGTCGCGTCCCACCACTGAGGAGCCTTGGCGTTGAGCTTGACCTCCAGGATCGAGTCGACAGCGGAGAGCACCGGGGCGCCGAACCCGTTCGCATCGACGCCGGCCTGGAGATCGCTCGACAGCTTGGCGATCGTGCGCCCGTCGGTCTTTCCGGCGTGCGCGAAGAACCAACCGCTCACGCTCGCCGCGAACGGCAAGTTACGCAGGAAGGCTCCGATGTCGTTCTGTCCTGCCGCGGTGGCGGCCGGCGTGAGCCCGGCGCTCTGGAGCTCGGGGTCGAAGCCGCTCGCGCCGCTTGCCTTGCTGTTCAAGGGGTCGGCGAGAAACTCAGCTTCGTGGTTCCCCATCGTCACGACCACGCCGCCGCCCGCGGCCGAGGCGGCGACCTGCAAGGCCGCGGCGAGCCGCACGACATCCACGGCGTCCGGCCCCTTGTCGATCAGATCGCCGACCACCACGAGGTACGCCGTGCCTCCGGTCCACTTCACGGCGGCCGGGGTCGCAGGAGCCGCGGCGATCAGCTTGGCGCCGAGCAGCAGGCTCGTGAACGCGCTGTAGTCGCCGTGGATGTCGCTCACGACCCAGAGCTCGGAGGCTGTGCTGATCTGCGCGACGGGCGGGTGGGCACTCCAGTCTCGCGCGCACGTGGTGCAGCTCGCGCCGTCCGTTGACGTACCGCCGTCGCCCCCGGCCGCCGTGCCGTCCGCGCCCTCGGAGCCGTCCGCGCCCGTGCCGGCGTCTGGCGTCGCGTCGGCCGGAGGAGCGTCGGTCGACGCGTTTCCGCACGCGAGGGCGAGCGCGACGACCGCCGCGAGCGAGATCGAGAGGAGCCTGGTGAACCGCACCGCCCAACCATGGCCCGGCGTCGTCGGCCGCGCAAGCGAACGCAGCGACAGCCCTACCGCGTCGGGCAGCAGTGGTGCTTCGGAGCCGCGAGACCGAAGACCTCGCCGATGCCCGACTGCGCGGCGACTCCCGCCGTGCTCCACAGACCAAACGCGAGGACTATCGCCCCTGCCAGACGCCGCACCCAGAGGCGCGCGAGCCAGCGCGTGACGCTCTGGGCGACCGCGCCCATCGTGAGCATCACAGGCAGCGTGGCGATCCCGAAGGCCGCCATGGTCATCGCGCCGATCGCCGGCGACTCCGCGGTCGCCGAGAGCGCGAGCGCGCCGTAGAGCAGCCCGCAAGGCATGAGACCCCAGAGTCCGCCGAGCACCAGCGCGTGCCACGGCGTCCGCAGCGGCAGGAAGCGCCTCGTGAGCGGCGACACCTTGCGCCACAGCGGAGCGCCGACCGCCTCGACGGCGCGGATCACCGAGGGCAGCCCTGCCAGATGGAGCCCGACTGCCAGCATGCACAGGGCCGCCACCCCGCGCAGCGCGAAGCGGAAGCCTTCGAGCGGGAACACACCCGTCGAGAGCGTCCCGAGCGCCCCGAAGAGCGCGCCAAGAAGCGTGTAGGATGCAATCCTTCCACCGTTGTAGGCGAGCCAGTACGGCAGCTGCGAGAGGCGCGACGCGCTCGACCCCGAAGCTGACGCCGCCGACGGACAGCGCGGCGCCGCCGAGCACAGGACACCGACCACGCCGCCACACATCGCGATGCAGTGCACGCCTCCGAAGAGGCCCATGACGAACGCGGAGACGACGAGCGGGCTCACCTTCTTGCTCCGAGGAAGACGGCCTGCGCCTCGTGCACCGCCGTGGCGCTCTCGGGCGCGCCGTTCACGTGCTCCTTGACGCGCACCACGAAGGGACGATCCCCCTGGAATTTCGTCTGATCCATCGTCACGAAGAACGAGATGCGCTTCAGGCCGAGCGGCTCGATCTCGACCTTCGTCATCGACGTGAGGAAGACGAGGTCGGGGGAGTCCAGGGGCTCCACCTCGAAGGTCGCCGTGCTGCTCTGCTTGTTCACGATGTGAAGCTCGAACGAGTTGCGGATCTGGCCGCCCTCGTGGGTGTACGGCATGCCCTGCAGCCGCATGATGTTCGCCTCGAAGGGCTCGCGCTTGCGGAAGGCCATCGTCGCCACGACGGCGCCGATCACCATCAGTACCGTGTACGCGTAGAGTCGCGGGCGAAGGATTCGCCGCTTTCCCTCGCGCAGCCCGCGCTGCGAGTCGTAGCGGATCAGGCCGCGTTCGCGGCCGACCTTGTCCATCACCTCGTCGCACGCGTCGATACACGCCGTGCACGCCACGCAGTCGAGCTGGAGACCGTCGCGGATGTCGATGTTGGTCGGACACACGACGACGCAGCGGTTGCAGTCGACGCAGTCGCCTGGCTTGGCCTCGGGCTCGGCCTTCGCTTCGCCGCCGTCGAGCGCCTTCTTCGCGAGCACGTGACCGCGCGGCTCGCCGCGCTTCTCGTCGTAGCCGACGACCAGCGAGTCGTCGTCGAGCAGCACCGACTGGAGCCGGCCGTACGGGCAGATGACGACGCACAGCTGCTCGCGGAAGAACGCGAAGTTGCCGTACATCACGCCCGTGGCCGCGAGCATCCAGGCGAACGCCTCGGGATGGGCGCCGGGGCTCGTGCGGAGCATCGCGAAGACGCGAGGGATCGAGACGAAGTACGCGATGAACACGTGCGCCACGAGCAGCGCGGCGATGAGGTACGCCGCGTGCGTGGCCCCGGTGCGCCAGAGCCGGTCCCAGCCCCACTCACCGTCGCGCGAGCGACGTTGCGCGATGTTGCGCGGTCCGTTGATCAGCCGCTCGATGGGACGGAACACTGCCTCGAGGAAGACGGTCTGCGGACAGGCCCAGCCGCACCACACGCGGCCGAGGAGCGCGGTGGCGTAGACGAGGCCGAACCCGACGCCG
>JANXVA010000342.1 GCA_025351875.1 Myxococcales bacterium
CGAAGAGCATGCGGCCTGGGACCACGTCGAAGAAGGTCGGCGAGAGGAGCCCGAGCAGAGGCTCCCATTCGGTGTTCTTGACGAGGGACCAGAGCATCGCCCGAACATAGGGCCGCGCGCGACCTCTGGCCAGGTCGCCGATCCGCGCGCTCCGCACCGCTGCGGCACCTAGAACCGGCCGCTCAGCCCGAGCCGCGTTTCGGTGCCTGTCGGGGTAGGAGTGATCGCGAGGGCAGGCTCGACGCCGAGCATGTGCCTGCGGTGGTAGTCCTGCGAGCGCGTGAGGCCGATGAAGTCGATGGCCACGAGAAAGACCGCCTGAAAGCCGATGGCGGCGCCGCTCGCGAACCATCGCTTCGGGTGGTCGACGCCAAACTGCGAGGCGAGCACCGCCGTGCCCGCGACGCCGAGGTAAGCGCAGTTCAGGCCCAGGTTGATGGCGTGACCGACGGACTCGCGCCGCTCGTCGAGGACGGCATGGATGCGAGCTCGTGCGAGCCCCTCAGGCGTGCGACGGGCCGCGCGCGCGTCCTCCGCCTCCCACGTGCGCTCCTCGTTGCCGATGCCGTGGAGCGCGAGCAGGCCGACCACGGTGTTCACGGCGCCGAAGATGGCCGTGTTCAGGCCCGCGTAACGAAAGGCGTGATCCTCCGCGTCGGAGAGCATGAGCGCCGCGCCGCCGGCGATGCTGACGAGCCCGGCGACGAGCACGGAGTCTGCGAGCACGCGGCGCGTCTGGATCGCCTCGCGATGGGTCTGCTCGAGCGCGTCTGCGCTGGCGCTGGCGACCGGCGGTTCCACCGGCCCAGGAAGAGCCTCCAGCGTCGCGACCTGCGCGTGCGCGGCGCGCCCCGTCACGAGCGTCGACAGCGCGAGCAGCGCAACGGGGAGGCCTCTCACGATGACTCGATCATGAAGACCGACGCGATGGTAGACGGATTCACGCGCGGGACAAGGTCGATTGGGGCCAAGCCCCAGGGCGACGCGGGGTGCCGTAGTGACATCCAGCCGGGCTGGCGTAGAGTCGCTCGTGTGACTCTCTCGCTCGAGACCATCGCGGGTATCGCGCCCTCCCCCCTCGAGAACTGCCGAGGTACGCGCTACCGGGCCGACGAGCAGGCCATCGAGCTGAGCGCGTTCGCCGAGGAGGATCGGCCAGTCGTCGTCGCGATCTACGCGATGCTAGGCGAGCTCGACGCGATCGTCGGTGGTGATGCGGGGCTCGCTGACCCTGCGCCGCTCCACGCCTTCGTGGCGCGCCACGGCGTCGACGCGCTGGTGCATCGCATCCGGCGTCTCGGCGCCTCGCAGACGGGTGACACTCACCTCGCCGAGGCGATCCACGACATCCGTGGCGGCGCGCTCACCGCGCTCGTCGTGCATCTCCTCCGGCTGGGGCGCGTTCCCTACCGCAGCGACGTGGCTCGCACGCTCTTCATCGCCACGCGCGACCACATGAAGATGATGCGCAACGTCGTGAGAGACCTCGACCCGATCGCACGCGAGCGGGATCTCACCTTCCGCCCGCACTCGCTCGGCGATCTCGCACGTGCGCTCCGCGAGTTCACCGCCACCGCCGCGGGCGACGAGCCCGTCGTCGTCGATGTCCAGTGCACGGCCGAGGGAATCATCGCCGAGAGCTGCGTTGAGTGCGCCGCGATCGACCGCGTCGCCTACAACCTCCTCAACAACGCGGTGCGCTACGCCGACCGGCCTACCGTCGCTGCCTGGCTCCTCACCATGGACAGCGATCTGCGGGTCGCGATCGCCAACTCGATCTCTGCCGAGCAGCGCGGGATCATCGAGGAGCAGCTCGCGACGGGCGCGGCGTCTCTGTTCGGCAGCTTCACGACCAGCGGCTCGGGGTACGGCCTCCGCATCGTGAGCGAGCTCGTCGGCCGTGCTTACGGGGTCGCGAGCGTCGACACGCTGACGAAGGAAGGCTACGTGGGCGCGAAGGTCGTGGACGGCAACTTCGTCAGCTGGTTCCACTGGCCGCTCGGCGGCGCCTGAGCCGAAAGCGACAGCCTCATCACTCCTCCTCCTGGACGGCGATCGAGCGCCGGAGGAGGGCGAGGTTGTAGAGGCCCCTGGTCCTCGCGGGAGTCATGACGATCGTGACGTGCTGCTCGGAGTGACGAAAGCGGAAGATGAAGTCGAACGAGCGAACGCGGACGCGTGACGTGTCGCGCACGAGGTCCTGGAACTGACCCTCGAACTCGCGGACCCGAGTGCAAGGCGCGACCTCGGTGAAGAAGTTGCGACCGATGACCTTGCCCTTGGGAAGGCGCGCCATTCGCGACTCGGTGTCGTTGTAGTGAACGACCCGGCCTTGCGCGTCGAGGCAGATGAGCCCGTAGGGCAGGGTGTCGAGCTCTTCGGGACCGAGCCTCGAGACCGTACCGAAGTCGAGGCCGCCGCTGGTGGGGCTGGGCGGGAGCTGCCCGGCGGCCGCCTGCGGTCCTGGCTGGGTCGCGGCCAGCGAGAGCCGCGAAGACATCGGAGCTGGGAGAGTCGACCGGGACATCGGGCGTGGGAGCCAGATAGGGCCGAACGCTGCCTTGTCCAATGTTTGTCTAGGATTGACTAAATTCGTCTCGTCGCGCGCGTGCGGCCAAAAAATCAAAGGAAATCAGGGGGCTATCGTCGTGGTCGGCGTCCAGGTCGCGACGTGATCCGCGACGATGAAAGGATTCAAGGTCGCCTTCATGTCGGCGATGGGCGGAGGCCGAAGCAAGAAGAGCGCGGTACAACCCTCCGTCGCCGACGCGAACGTGCCTGGGTCCTGGAAGTCGAGGTCGCTCCCGTCACCAGCACGGTCATCCGGCGTCACGTACCCCGCGAACACCATGCGTCGCAAGGCTGCGGCGCGCATGAGCGCGCGATCGGCCGCGGTCTCACCCGCGGCCGAACGCACACCCGCGCCGTGGCCGCAGGCTCAGGCCGTCTTGCAGCCGCCCTGACCCTTGCAGGCGTTCTGACCCTTGCAGGAGTTCTTGTCCGACTTGCAGCCGCCCTGACCCTTGCAGGCGTTCTGTCCCTTGCATGCGTGCTTGGCGCCGGGCGCGGCGGGCGCACCGGACGTCGAGGGCATCGAGCCCGCCGCAGCAGACGGATCGGTCGCGGGATGGGTCGTCTCGCCGCAGCCCACTGCACCCACGAGAGCGCCGCCCATGGCGGCCGCGAGCAACACGGTAGAAATCTTCATCGTCTCTTCTCCTCGGTTCGACGTTTCACCGACGTCGGCGGGGACTACGCGCGAGCGTGTCGCGCGGTTTCAAGACCGAGCCGAGAAAAACGTGATGCCCGGGACGCGCGGGCGAAACGGGCATCACGCGACCGGTCACGCCTTGGCGTGGCTCGCGTCGGTCGACCACTGGCGCATCGCCTCGTCCCCGGTCCGATCGACATGCACCTTGTCGTCGACCTTCGTAACCCACGCGAGCGGGATGAAGTGATGGACACCCTTGTCGTCCTTCGCGAGCTTGATGGAGTCGGTTCCCTCCATGTGGTCGACGACCGCAAACTGGCCGTCCTTCGAGCAAACTACGGGCGTCTTGGGCTTGATCTGGCTGGGATTGATCATGTTCGTCTCCTTTGAACCGAGGTCCCGCCACGAAGCACCGAGCGTGCCGAGGCGATCCGCCGGAAAAAGGCGATTGTCCGCTCGCAAAGTTGACCGCTGTGGCGGCAATGAAGAGCGCCGCGCGACGAAGTCAGCTCGAGCATCCCGGTCGCGCCCGCGCGCTCGCGATCCGTGATTACATGGCGTCGTGCGTGGGCGGCGCGAGGATGTCAACCGGCGGACCTTCTTGCGCCTCGCGGCGGCCGGGCTCTCGAGCGCGTTCATCCCGCTCGCCGAGCTCGGCTGCGCGAAGAAGCTCTCGCAGCAGCTCGGCGCGAGCTCGACGCCCACTCCCGATCAGCCCTTCACGCGCGTCGACGACTGGTACTACGTCTCGATCGTCGACCCCGCGCCGCGCGACCTCGAGCACTATCGCCTGAAGATCGGCGGGATCGTCGACAACGGCCTCTCCCTCTCGGTACCCGCTCTCCGCACGCGCTTCGAGAATGTCGTCGTGCCCATCACCCTCGCGTGTGTCGGCAATCCGCCCGAGGGAAGCCTGGTCAGCGCCGGCTACTTCCGCGGGGTGCGCGTCCGCGACGTGCTCGACGTGGCGAAGCTCGGCGACCGCGCCGAGGCCGCCATCATCACCGGCCTCGACGGCTTCGTGGCGCTCCAGTCGATGAAGGAGCTGCTGCGCCCGGAGAGCATCTTCGCGTTCGACATGGGCCGCTCGCCTTCGGAGCTCGAGCCGCTCCCCGTCGTGCACGGCTTCCCGCTCCGCATCATGACGCCCGGCCTCTACGGCTACATGCAGCCGAAGTGGATCGATACGGTGACGATCGCCGACCAGCGCGGGTACCAGGACGTGCTCCGCGGTTCGATCGAGTACTTGAAGGGGCACATCCAGCTCGCCTCGGGCTTCAGCCACCCGTTCGAGGGCCAGTTCATCCAGCCTGGCACCACGAACGTGATCGGCTACTCGTTCGGCGACGGTCGACCCATCTCGTTCGTCGACGTCCGTGTCGATGGCGGGCCGTGGCAGCGCGCGGAGATCGTCTTCAACACGCCGTTCGACGACATGCCGCCGTGGGTCTGGGTCGTCTGGGTGTTCCGGTGGAACGCGGAGCCCGGCGAGCGCACGCTCGAAGCGCGTGCAACATACACGGATGGCGTCACCCAGTTCGAAGGCCATCGCTTCCCGTACTCCGGCGGGACGATCCCTCTCATTCCAGTCACGGTCGGGCCCCATCGATGACGGACGCTCTCCCTCCCGCGCTCGATCTGCCCGCCGAGGTCGCACCGTATGCTCCGCACGCGATCGGCGGACCTAAGCTCGGTGCCGGCGCGCCCGCCGCAGGTGACCTCGTCCTGACGATCGGAGCGGGCGCCGCGATCCTGCTCCCGGCAGGGACCGCCGAGGCGAGAGTCGGCCTCGGACGTGGGACGAGCCTCGAGGTCCGCTATCGCAACCTCGCCATCGTCGGGCACCTCGCTCGCGCGCGCTTCACGTGGGCGACGCCGATCAGCTCGCGTTTCACCTTCGGTCTCGCGCTGAACACGGGCATAGGATCGCTCGCGGAGGGCAACGGCGCCAAGTTCGGGATCGATCTCAGCAGCCTCTCGCTCGGCAACGACTGGGACGTCGGACACGACCTGCTCCTCACGTGGACACGGCCACATCAGGCGCATGTCACGTGGTCACTCGGCCCGTCGTACGCGCTCGCCGGACCGCGCTACACGACGTACGACGACCGACGCTTCAAGTGGGACCCTCGCTGGCAGTCGGTGACGGCTTCGGTCATCGGCGAGTGGGAGATCACCGCTTCACGCCGGTTCTTCCTGCGGCTCGACGCGCTCTTTCTCATCAAGGCGGACATCGTGCCCTACGGCTTTCTGCCAACGTTCACGATCGGACATGCATGGTCGACGTAGCCGAACCGCCCGCGGAGATCGCACCCGCACCCGCAGCGCCGGCTCCGGTGCCCGCGATCGTCGAGCCGTTGCCCGTCCCCGCGGCCGCGGCAGCGCGCCTGTCCGCGCCGACGCTCGTCACCGCCGCGGCGCTCGGTGCGAACAACTACGGCATGACGCTCGGCGGCGGTTACACGGCGATCCTGCCGTTCTTCGTCTTCGAGGCTGGCTACGGCGTGTCGCGTCGCGTCGACCTCTCGTTTCGATACGAGACGGTCTCGGGTCTCTTTCACTACCCGCAGCTCGCGCTGCGCTGGGCCTTCGCCGACCTCGGTGCCTGGACCCTCGGCGCGCGATTGGGTGTAAATTACAGCTTGTTTGCAGTGCGGAGCGACCAGACCGACCTCACCTCGACGGTCTATCTCTCGGGGGAGATCATGGCGTCGCGGCCCGTCTCGCGCGGGGCGGACTTCCTCCTCGCGGTGCGCGGCGACTTCGACCTCTGGGAGTACCGCATCGTCGATGGCGAGAAGCACCTGAACGGGACCTACCGCTACGACGCGACGGTCCTCCGCATCGGCGCGAGGACCCAGGCCACCGACGATCTCAGCGTCTATCTCATCGGCAACCTGCGCGTCCCGATCGAGACGTTCACGTACAAGGCCGAGCAGTTCTACATCCTGCCGACCGTCGAGGTCGGCGGTACGTTCGTCTGGTGACGCTGCCGCCGTCGGCGCCAGGGCTCAGTGGCGAATGCCGATGACGCGTGCGGACGAGCGATCGGGGAGCACGTGTACGTCGCACGAGCGCGACCATCGAAAGCCAGCGCGCACGACGCGGATGTTGAGCACGACGAGCCCGACGAGGATGTCCGCGGGCAGCGTGATCGCGGTGAGCTCGCCGACCGCCTTGATCCGCAGACCGTGCGCGCGCTCGCTCCCGTCTTCCGCGAGGAACGCGACCTCGTACTGCGTGCTCGCGGCGTCGGCGAGCCCTGCGGCGATCGCGCGATCGCGCAGCCAGACCGCGCGTCCGACGCTCGCGGTGACGTCGACGGGCGTAACTCCGATCATCGCATGCGCGACGAGGAGCTGGCGGCGCTGCTGCAGCGCGTCCACGAGGGAGTCGCCGGCTGCGGGGAGGAGATTGGCCGCGGGCACGCCCATGCGGAACACTTCGTTGGGGATGTCCAGGAGGCGCTTGGCCGCCCAGTATTCGTCCGCCGGCTGCATCCGAACGAACGGCGAGTAGGGTGGATTGACGTCGAACGTGCCTGGCTCGAGCTCCGGGGGGAAATAGCCGATCGACGGAAAAGGCGCCTGTCGAGCGGGTTGCACCGCGGATCGCGCGAGACCGAGCGTGAGCAGCTTCCATCCGATGCTCCCGGCCTCCTCGTCGTAGATGGCCTCCGGCTGGACGTCGCGCGTGCCCAGCGTCTGGCTCATGCCGACGAAGTAGTGGAGGAGATGGCCCTCGCCCGGCTTG
This sequence comes from Myxococcales bacterium, assembly GCA_025351875.1. Taxonomy (GTDB): domain Bacteria; phylum Myxococcota_A; class Polyangia; order Polyangiales; family Polyangiaceae; genus Labilithrix. The sequence continues at coordinate 6,965 of JANXVA010000342.1, forward strand.
CCGACGTACACGTCTCTCGTCGTCCGCACGCCGAACGAGTTCCATCCGATCCAATGCGCGAAGATCCGCATCGCGCGCAGCGTCCGCCGATCGCGATGAGGCACCTTGTCGTTCGGGTCGTCGCGTCGCACCGAGTAGTCGCTCGTCACGCCCACGTCGATCCCGCCGGGCCAGAGCGTCGCGCTCACGCGTCGACCACCCTCCACAAGGGCGGCGCTGGTCTTCACCCAGCTCGACAGGCGCTCGCGTGATTTGTCGCCGTCGGTGGTGAAGATGGAGTCGGGCAACGTGACGATCCACGAGCGCGGCGCGCGGAGACCGAGGCCACGGATCAAGTATCCGCCGATGACCTCGGCGCCCGTTCGCAGGCCGGATTGTTCAGGCGGATCGACCAGGAGCTCGTAGCGAAGCCCGCGCGCGTCGCGGACCACGAGGGCGTCGTCCGCGATCGTCCCTTTTTCGTCGATGACGAGGAGCGGCGGCGCCGGCGGTGTCACCGACGGCGGGGAGAGCACGGGCTGCTGCGGCTCGTACCACGACGACGGCGGCACCTCGTCGAGCGCGTTGACGTCGCCCCCGGTCGGAAAATCGAGCGGGCGAACCACGTCGAAGAGCGGACGACGCAAGTAGATGTCCGAGATCTGCTCGCGCTCGTCGAAGGAGGTCCGCGACGGAATTGGGATGGGCTTGTCATCCCGTACGACCGTGACCGCCGGACGATCGGCGAACAGCGCCGGCACGTAGCGACCGCACCCTGCCGTCGTCGAGGCGACGAGCGCGGCCAGCGCGGCGACGAAGGTGATCGGAAGAGCACGCGCGCGGGGAAGGATCATCGATGTTGCCGATCGCCGAAGCCCGGGTCGGCGAGGCCGAACACGAGGATGAACTGGATCCCGCCCGGTGAATACGCGAGCCCGAGACGTCCGATCTCGGTCGTAGTGCTATGGAGATCGACGCCCGCGCCCACGGCCCACGCCAGATCGGTCAGCTTGAGCTCGGAGACATGTGGAGCAACGGTGGTCGCGTCCGCGAAGAGGCGCGCCGCGACGTACTTGCGCAGCTGCCAGCGATAGTCGAGCGACGCGAGCGCAGCGACGCGATCGACGCGACCCCCTACGCCACGAAAGGAGCTGGCGTACGCGAGCTCACGAAAGGGCAGGGGACGATCGCCGAGCGGCGCGACGGCGTCGAGCGTCACGCGTGGATTGAGGATCGACGTCTTGCGGACGACGGAGATGAACCAGGCCAAGCGCCCACCCGCATGGAGTGCCGCGGCGTACTTGTCCTTCACGTCCTGCGACGAGCCACCATACGCCTCGAGGAGAAGACCCGCGGCGGGCGGACCGCGCACGGCGCGGGTGTCGCGTCGCAGCGCGACCTCGCTGTACGCTCGCTCGCTCCGATCGTTGGCGCCTGGCGCGCTGCCGGGCGCGAAGGTGTCAGCGAGCGTCTCGCCCGCGGTGTCCGGCGAGTTCTCGAGCGTGCGGCGTTGATAGCTCGTCGAGAGGAGGAGCTCGTAGTCCTCGGCGAAGCGCGTCGCGAGCGCCAGAATGACGCGCTGGCGATTCTCGAGGAACGTGCCGCTCTGGGCTTCACGTCCGGGGACGAAGACGTTGCGCGGATCGCTCTCCGGGCTCTGTCCGACGCCCGCGAAGGTCTGCCCCGAGCGTCGCTGCTGGTAGCCCTCGACGACGATCTGGGTTTGTCTCCTCTCTCCGAACGACTTCAGGAGCCGAGCCTCCGTGACGTAGTAGTCCGGATCGATGATGCTCGCGCGGAGCATGCTACCGAAGCTCCCCACGGGCGATGTCATCCGCGCGCCGACGTCCGGTCGGAGGCCCGAGGCGAGCGAGATCGTCGGCGCAACGCGCAGGGTCCCGTCGTTGCTACGGAGGAGCGACTCTGCGCGCGGGACGACCTGTTGATCTTCGAAGAAGGAGACCGTCGCCGTCGATGCGAGGACGACGACCTGAACGAGCGCCCGCGGGATGAAGAGCAGCGCGTCGAGCAGCGCGCGGCCATTCTCACCGGGAGGCGAAGCGGGCCGAATCATCCCGCCGATGTCGTCCTTGTCCGGCTCCGCGAGGCTTGCGGGCGCGTACGAGAACGACGCGCACGAGACCGCGAATGCGAGCGCTGCGCGGGTCGATGACGCCCTGTGTCTGCGAGCCCCTGTCACGGCTTCGTGACGTCAAGGCTAGCAGCGAATGCAGACCGCGTGCTCGCGCGGCACCTGGCGCGTCGCTGCGCCATCGTGCCACTGCGAACGACGACGCCACGTCCTTCGCGGCGCGCGTCGTCGGTCAGCTTCGCTCGTGCAGCTCGATCACGTTTCCGTCCGGATCGCGCACGAAGATCCCGCGCGCGCCGGGGAAGAACTGGATGGGCCCACCGCTCAGGGTGATCCCCTCCGCCTCGAGGCTCGCCTTCGCCGCATTGATGTCCGGGCAGTGCAGCGCGAAGTGCGTGATGCCCGCGTGCTTGTCGGGCACATCCATCAGGATGTTCGGCTCGTTTGCCTTCGGCGCGTTGAGGACCAGGTTGATCTCCACTCCCGACGGATGATCGAGGATCGCGACCGGCTCCGGCCCGATCGGACCGGCTGTCTTCGTGAAGCCGAGGAGCGCGTAGAAGCGCACGGAGCGCTCGAGATCGTGCACGCGGATCCCGAGGTGCGCGAGCCCGCGGATGGGAATGGGAGCGATCATGCGCCCAAGAATAGGGCCTCGCGGGCGTTCATGGGAGGTGAGTAGAGGCTCGACCGAGCGTTCGTCGCCGATTCGAACGTCGACTCACTCGTCGGGAGTGACCTCGGTGATGGCGGGCGCTACGCGGAGCTGACCGCTCGAGATCGCGCCGTCCTGGTGGAACAGCGAGGTGATGCCGTCACCGTCGAGGTCCCCCTCCGCGGCCGCGGTGAAGCTCGTCAGGCTCACGGCCGTGTAGTTGTACGAGTAGTACTGAGGTTGAGACATCTCGAAGTGAAGACAGGCGAAGCCGCGTCGGGGCACGGCGCTGTCGTCCACGTTCCAGTCGGCGTTCGTCGACTGGTACTTCGTGGCCTTCGGTACGAAGCTCGGGACCTTCGCCGATGCGCTGGGGCAGAGATCGCGGACGACTCCGGTGGTGGAGCCGCCGGCGAGCGTGCTGCCGTTCATGGTCTCCCCCTCGTACTTCGAGAGGGCGTCCCTGGACATCTCGCCGACCGCGTTCTTCGCCTCGGCAGTCTTGGCGTTCGCGATGTACTTCTGGACGCCGTAGACGGCGAGGACCGCCAGCACTCCGACGATCGCCACCACGATCATGAGCTCGATGAGGGTGAAACCGTCCTTCGTGCTCTGACCAGACGCCATGGTAACAAGGTAGACCGAACGGCCGCCACGGAGCGCAATTTATGGAGCCTGGGAGGGCTCCGGCTCGGCGTGTTCGCGCTTCACGGTTTGTATCGCCACCGGGACCGCGCTGAACGCGGCGTTACCGGTGAGGCGGTCGACACGCATCTCGTCCGTGATGTCGTTGATGCTCACACCGGCATGCGCGCCGGCGACGCCCAGGCGAGTGCCCGCGCGATCGTGACCCCAGCCATGAGGCAGGCTGACGACGCCGGGCATCATCTCGTCGCTCACGGCGGCCGTCGCTTCGAGGGCTCCGCGCGCGCTCGTCACCGAGACGCGCTCGCCGTCGCGGACGCCATGACGACGCGCGTCGTCGGGGTGCACGAGCAGCGTGCAGCGCGCCGGGCCCTTCACGAGACGCTGGCTGTTGTGCAGCCAGGAGTTGTTGCTGCGGAGATGGCGTCGACCGACGAGCACGAGCGCAGGCACCGGGCTCGCGAGCGTCGCTTCGAGCGCGTCGACCTCGCGTACGAATGCCGGCGGCGCCAGCTCGACGCGCTTGCTCGCCGTGCGCAGCATCCCCGGCAGGCGAGGAACGAGCGGCCCCAGGCTCACGCCGTGCGGACGCTTGCGGAGGGACGCCACGGAGAGACCGCCGCGGAAGAGCCCGTAGGGGCCGATGCGCAGCGCGAGATCGATGATCGCCTCCGGGTCCAGGCGCCGCGACGTGCGCATCAAGAGCCGGCGGACGGCACCGAGCGGTCCACCCGTGAGCCGCAGGCGCAGCGCGAGCTCGGTGATGATCTCCGCGTCGTCTCTCGTGTCGGCGTCCTTCGCGATCGGCGGATCGACCCATTTTGCCGAGTTCTCGACGCCGAACGCGTTGAGCGCGAGGTCGTAGTGTGCGCGCTCGAGCGGCGAGCAGGGCGGCAGGATCACGTTGGCGTGGCGTGTCGTCTCGTTGAGGTAGCCGTCGATCGAGACCATGTGCTCGAGCGTGCCGAGCGCGCGGTCGACCCGCGGCCCGTTCGGCGCCGAGAGAACCGGGTTGCCCGCGCTCGTGATGAGTGCGCGGATCTGTCCGCGGCCCGGCGTCTCGATCTCCTCGGCGAGCACGGCGACGGGGAGCTCGCCGCCCGTCTCGTCGAGCTTGCGGACGCGGCTCTTGAAGGTGCCGTGTCCCTTCAACCCGGCGATGTCCGCGATGCGCACGACATCGGCGGCGGGGAGCGTCCACATGAGACCGCCCTCGCGATCGAGGTTCCCGGTGATCGCGGCGAGCGCGTACGCCAGCCACGAGGCGAGGGTGCCGTGCTCCTGGTGACACGTTCCGACGCGCACGTAGCACGCGGCGCGATTCGCCCCAGCGAAGTCTCGCGCGAGGGTGCGGAGGTCGTCGGCCGCGATGCCCGTCGCACCCGAGACGCGCTCGGGCGTGAACCTCCGTGCGAGCGCGCGCAGCTCGCTCACTCCCTCGAGGAGCGGTCCGAGCCGCGTGAGCTTCTCCTCGAAGACGACGTGGATGAGCGCGAAGAAGAGGAGCGCGTCGCTGCCCGGCCGGAGGAAGACATGCCGGTCGGCGAGCTTCGCCGTCTCCGTGCGTCGCGGGTCGACGACCACGAGCTTCCCGCCACGCTCCTTGAGCGCCGTGATGCGCCGCTTCACGTCGGGCGCCGTCATGATGCTGCCGTTCGAGACGACCGGGTTTGCGCCGACGACGAGCCAGTGGTCGGTGCGATCGATGTCGGGCACCGGCATGAAGAGCACGTGTCCGAACATCTCGTGCGAGGCACGCATGTGCGGGACCTGGTCGGCCGACGACGCGGAGTAGAGGTTCTTCGTTCCGAGCGTGCGGAACGCGAGCTGTCCGACCGTCATCAGCCCCAGGTTGTGGGCCGTCGGATTGCCCTGGTAAACGGCGATCGCGTCGCGGCCATGGGTTCGCCGCACGCGCCGCAGGCCGTCCGCGGCGAAGGTCAGCGCTTCTTCCCACGTCACCTCGCGGAACTCGCGCGCGAGGCCCTCGCGGACGAGCGGGCGCCGGACGCGATCGGGGTCCTCGTGGAGATCCTGCATCCCCACGACCTTCGGGCACACGTACCCGCGGCTCATCGGGTCATCGGGGTCGCCGCGTACGCCGAGGATGCGGCTCTCCTCGACGTCCACCACGATCCCGCAGGCCGCCTCGCAGAGCGTGCACGTGCCGAGCTTGCGCATCCGGCTATCCTAGCGCTTCGAATGCTTCGCCTGCAGCTCGCCGGAGCCGACACGCTCCTCACGTCTTCGCTTTGCTCGGCGTGCCCGCATTCGGCCGCCGGTTGCTGCGCCGCACCGCCTCGCGTCGCGCTGTCGGACATCGCGCGCATCGTCGCGCATGGCGGTCGCGACTGGCTGCTCGCGGAGATCGCCGCGTCGCGACTCGTGGCGGCGCCGGGCCACCTCTGGCTCGTCCTGCCGCGTACCGTGCGGACGATGCCCGCTGCCGCCGCCCCCCTCTCCGCGTGCGTCTATCTCGGGCTCATGGGTTGCACGATCCCGCACGACCGTCGCTCCGCGACGTGCAACTACTACGTCTGCGAGGACGCGCTCGCGCACGGCGGCGACGGTGAGGCGGAGGCTCGCCGGGCGCTCGACGAGCTCGTCGCCTCCTTCACGCGTCGAGACGCCGAGCTCGCGAGGGACGTCGCCACGGCATGGCCCGAGGGACACGCCTTCGATGCGCCGTTCCTGGACTGGCTCGGCGCGCGCGCGTGAGCGACACGGTCCTCGGGGGTCAGGTCAAGCCGACGAACAGGTTCTGCACGTCGTCGTCGTCGTCGAGCGCCTCGAGGAAGGCCTCGACCTCGGCGCGCTCCGCCTCACCGACGGTGACGGGGTTCTTCGCCTTCCAGACGAGCGCGTACCTCGCGACGGTCCAGCCGCGCTCGCCGAGCGCCTTCGCGACCGCATCTACCTCGGTGGGCGCTGTGTAGAAGGTGGTCGCGCCGTCCTCGCCGGGCTCGAGGTCGTCGGCGCCGCTCTCGAGGGCGGCCTCGTCCGGATCGGCACCGGCCGGGCCGGTCGCCTCGATGAGGCCGAGGCGAGAGAAGTCCCACGACACCGCACCGGAGGCCGCGAGCTGGCCCTTCTTGAAGAGGAGGCGCACGTTCGAGGAGGTGCGGTTCTTGTTGTCGGTGAGGCACTCGACGATGACCGGCACCTGATGAGGAGCGAAGCCCTCGTACGTCACTGTGTCGTAGGTGACCGCACCGTCGAGGAGACCGGCGCCCTTCTTGACGGCGCGCTCGATCGTCTCGCGAGGCATCGACTGCCTGCGCGCTGCATCGACCACCATGCGCAGGCCCGCGTTCATCGTCGGATCCGCGCCGCCGCGTGCCGCGACGGCGATCTCCTTCGCGAGCTTGGTGAAGATCTTACCCTTCGCGTTGGCAGCCGCCTCGCGATGCTTCTGTTTCCATTGAGCGCCCACGACGAGCCTCATACCACAAGGGGCTTGGCGCAGCGCGGGAGCCCTGCGAACCTCCAGGGGGGCCGACCATGACTTCCTCGCGATACCTCCGGTTCGTCCAGCTCGCCGTGCTCGCGGCTGCCTGCGTCGGGCTCGAAGGCTGCTACTCCAAGGCGACCGGCTACAACGGCAAGCTCACGTTCGCGTACGCGGCGGGCCTCCAGTTCGAGAACTTCGGCAAGCCCATCGCCCCCGGGGCGAAGCTCGATCTCGAGGCTTTCGCCAACGGCTCGGAGGACAACCTCGTGATCACGGGGGCGACCTCCTCGCGCCCCGCCGTCATCGCGATCGGCAAGGTGAGCAGCCACCACATCGTGCTCGTCGCCGGTGAGCCGGGCGTCGCCGACATCGAGATCACCGCCCGTGACGGCGCCGGAAACACGCTCGTCGACAGGATGTTCCTGCACGTCGACAAGCCCACCGTTCACGGTCTCCAGCACGCGTGCACGGAGGAGCGCGAGGCGGCTTATGTCGTCGGCGAGAACGTGCACGTGTTCCACGGCCTCGCGACAAGCGACCGTCGCCCGGTCATCGGATACGCGTACGCACCCGTGCGCGTCGCGCCCGAGGCCGCGCTCGAGCTGCTCTCGCAGACCCAGGGCGTGGACGCCTACACGTTCCGCGCGCGCGCCCCGAACCCGAAGGTGTCGATCCGCTCCACTGTCGACGACAGCGCGCTCTCCTTCCGCCTCGTGAAGCGAGGCGAGCTGAAGGAGGCGACGCTAAATTGCCCGAACGACTGCCGGACCTTCGAGGGCCAGTCTCGCTACGTGGTCGCAAACGTGACGCTCGGAGAGACGCCCGTCTGCAACCAGAACACCCTCACCAAGGCGCGCAGCCTCACGCCGGAGATCTGCTCGGTGACGGCGAAGCTCGACGACGAGACCGACGAGAACCGCGAGCAGCTTGCGGTGCTGAAGGGCTTGAAGTTCGGAGTCTGCAAGTACGAAGTGACGCTGCCGGAGCTCGACGGAGGCCGAGGCGTCCGCCTCACGGGGGTCGCGAAGATCGGACGCGTCGAGTTCCCCGGCGAGGGTGCGGAGGCAGCGTCACCGCACCTCGTCCTTCCGCCCGTCGTCTCCGTACGGACGCTGCTCGCGTTCGGCTGGATTGCGCCGAAGCTCGGGGTGCTCGTGCTGGTGGCGTGGCGACGGCGTCGACGCGTCGCCGTCGACTGAGCCGCCGTCGTCGGTCGTCTCCGCGGCATCGACTGTGGTGTAGGCTGGACCCTGGGAAGGGGTTGGGGGTGGAGGAAGTCGAAAAGCTCATCGCCGAGGTGCTCGGATGCCATCCGCGCGCGGAACAAGCGGGAGCCCTCTGTGCGCTGGGCGAGGAGCTCTCGATGAACGGCGAGCTCGTCTCCGCGCTCGCGTGCTTCGATCGCGCAGTCCGCATCGACGTCCGCTCGCCGACCGCGTGGTGCGGGCGCGCGGAGGTCCTCGCCCGACAGGGCCGTCAGGGGGAGGCCGTCGGTTGTCTCGAGCGCGCGCTCGACGCGAAGCCCGGCTTTGCTCGCGCGCTCCTCCTGAAGGGTGACCTGCTGCGCAAGATGGGCCACCGTGAGGAGGCCCTCGGTTGCTACGAGAAGGCCGTGCAGTCGATGCCGGATCTCGTGGGCGCGTGGTTCTCGCGCGCCGCGCTCCTCTATGAGCTCGATCGGCGGCAGGAGGCGCGTGCCGCGATCTCGCGCTTCGTCGAGCTCGCACCCGCGGACCACCCCGAAATCATCGGCGCGCGGATGATGCAGGCCGAGCTCGGGCTCGCCACCCAGCCGCCGGCGCACGCGAAGAAGGCATCGCGAAAGAGCGTGCGCCGGTCCTCCAGGAGCATCCCGGCGGCAACGAGGAGGAAGGGCGAGCCCTCCGCGAAGGCGAGCGAGCCTCCGGCGAAGGCGAGCGAGCCTCCTCCCGCAGAGAGCAGGCCCTTGAAGAACAGCGTGCGCGCCGCCGCAGACAAGCGGGCGGTCCCCGTCGGAGAGGTCGGCGACGAGGAAGAGGCCGTCTTCATCCTCGTTCGCGAGATGCTCGTCGCCGCGCGCCATGTCGAAGCGCTGCGCAAGCTCGAGCCCATCGTGCAGCGGTGCCCGCGATCCGTCGAGGCGTGGCTCCTGCGCGCGCGCATCCTCCTCGCGCTCGAGCAGTACGACGCGGCGCTCTCGAGCATCGAGCGCGTCCTTGGCCTCGATGCGAAGAACCTCGACGGCGCGCGGCTGCTCGCCCGGCTCCTCTCCGCGATGAAGAAGGACCAGCGTGCACTCGAGGCTGCAGACCGCGTCGTGGCGCTCGTACCCGACGATCCCGACGCGCATCGCGTTCGAGGCGATTGCCTCGTCACGCTGATGCGACCCGCCGAGGCGGCGGTCGCCTTCGAGAAGGTCATCCACCACCGGCCCGCGGACGCCGCGGCGTGGCTCGCGCTCGGCCGCGCGCTACGCCAGGTGCGCAAGCCTGCGATGGCCCGCATGGCGCTCATGAAGGCGATCGCGCTCGGTGAGACCAGCAGCTTGCCCAGCGTGGTCGAACAAGCGAACGAGGTCCTCGCGAAGCTCCCGCCCGAGTGAGCGCGACCCCTCAGGGATTGCGCGCGCTGACGAACCAGGTGCTCGACGGGGCCCATACGCCGTCGCCGCGGTCGTAGCGACTCAGCGTCTCCGAGAGGGCCTCGACCACCTTCGGCTTCAGCCTCTGGCCCTCGGCGCCGGCGAGGCGCATGACCTCGCCCGCGGGACCGAGGGCCATCGCGAACTCGATCGCCTCCGCGACGTCGCGACCGATGCAGATGTCGGCGTCGAAGCGCGAGAACGAGATGCGATCGTACCCCTGGCCCTTGAGCATGCTGCTCACGAGGTCCGGCCCCGACATCGAAAACGGGCCGGGCCCGCAGTGCACTTGATCCGTCTCCTCGTGCGAGACCACCGGGACGATCTCCTTCACGCGCAGCTCGGCGTCGTGAAGCCACGGGTTGTCTTCTCGGCGGCGCCACACCACCATCGTCAGCTCGGCGCCGGGCTCGAGCGCCCTCCTGACGTTGCGCAACGCTGCGCCGGGGTTCATGAAGAACATCGTGCCGAAGCGCGAGAAGGCGAAGTCGTAGGGCCCGCGCAGATCTTCCGTCTGCACGTCGGCGACGAAGAACGACGCGTTGGCCAGCCCTTCGGCGCTCGTATCGCGCTGAGCGGCTGCGATGAAGTTGCTCGCGCAGTCCACCCCGACGGCCTCGCCTGCGGAGCCGACCCGACGCGCGATGAGCCGCGTGCTGTCCCCGAAGCCGCACCCGACGTCGAGGACGCGCGCTCCGGCCGGGTAGGGGTGCTGCGCGAGCACGGCGTCGCTGTGCGCGGACAAACCCTGGATGAGAAGATGCTTGAAGCGCGTGAACTTGTCGAAGAGGACCGTGTTCCACGCCTCGACGACGATCTCGTTCTCTGTGCCCATGCTCGTCCCCCTGCTCTGCCTGCCGCTACGGCGCCGGCGCCTCGAAGTGCACGCACCAGTTGTATAGCTTGTAGCCCTCGGGCGAGGGCGTCGCGTCGGAGTCGCGGAGGTTGCCGCGCGGGCCCGTCGTGGGGCCGCCGAGCGCACCCGAGACGCCCGTGAACGCATAGCGGAGGCGAGGGTTCGCACCGGTTGGCGCCGCGGAGAGCGTGACCACGACGGTGTCGGGTCCGGTGACGACGACCGAGGCGATCGTGGGCGTGCCCGGACCGTCGTCCGCCCACTCGAAGCCGTTCTTCCCCGGATCGCTGACCAGCGTGGTGTCCATGACGAGCGGCGGGACGGGCACGTGCATCTTCACGGTGACGACGGCGGAGGCGCGCGTGATGCTGCTCGGGCGTATCGGCTCCCACGTCTTTCCCTCGAGGACGACACGCCGATAGACCTTGGCGTAGTCCTCCCCCATGTGCCGGTAGCCCTCGTTCGTCAGGTGCACGCCGTCGGCGGCGTAGGGCAGGTGATACTTCGCTCCGACGAGCACGAGCTTGCCGGGGGCGCTCACGTGCGAGGCGAGCTGCTGCGCGGGGATGATGCTCGTCGTCGGCAACCCGGCGAGCCGCGTCCAGCTGCTGAACTGCGTGTGGAGCATCGGGATCGGCTCGGCCTGACCGGTGACGGCCTTCACGTCGGCCTCGTAGTCGGCCTGCCACTCGAGGAGGTTCGCGAGGTAGCCAGTGTTGGCGTTCTGCGAGTCGGACTCGCCGTGGACGTTCGTGACGGCGCGCACGACGTACGACTTGTTCGCGGCCATCGCGAGAGCGTGTCCGGCCTGGAGCTGCGCCATCCCGTTCGCGTAGGCGGTGAGGGTCCCGCCCTTCTTGAGCGCGGAGTAGGGCTGACCGCCGATGCCGTGCGCGCTGACGAGGAGGTCGTGGCTCGTCTTGCCGGCGGGCTGTCCGACGAGCACCTCTGCGCGAGCCATCCTCGTGACGTGGTTGGCGAAGGCACTCGAGAGCGTCTCGACACCGCTCTCGACGAGCGGGACGAAGGACGTGAGGCCGGTGCCGCCGGCGATCACGCCCGTCACGAACATCCTGTTGTCGTACGGCTGCATGGTCGAGAGCACAGGGCTGCCGACCGCTCCCACCGAGAGGCTCTGCCCGGTCCCGAGCACGTGGTTGATGTCGCGGTAGACGAAGGTCGGCGAGAGGAGCGACCCGTCGGCGACCGGCGCGTCCGTGGGAGTAGCCGCGTCCTTGCCGCTGTCGTCGGCGCCGACGGGACCGCCCTCCGGGAGGTCGCCCGCATCGAACGCGTCCGGACCACGTGCGCCGTCGTCGCTGCTGCACGCGAGCGCCATACACACGCCGATGAGCACGAAGCTACCGAAGGTTCTGCGGACGGCGCGCATCTCCGACCAGACTAGCTCGCTTGTCCCTAAAGGTCCGCCGCTGTCGGCCGTGCGGCCTGTCGTGTCGCGTAGCGCCGCCCGATGTGAAAGAATAGTGAGCCTCTCCTCCAACCTGTGAGCTCACCCATGTCCGAAACCCTCCCCACCATTGGCCACTGGATCGACGGCAAGAACGTCGTTGATTCGTCCGGTAAGGCGCGTTCCCAGGAGGTGTTCAACCCCGCGACGGGCGCCGCCGAGAAGCGCGTGCTCCTCGCCGACAAGGAGACCGTGGAAGCGGCCATCGCGTCCGCGGCGAAGGCATACCCGGCGTGGCGTGCGACGGCGCCGCTGAAGCGCGCGCGTGTCATGAGCAAGCTCAAGAACCTGCTCGAGATGCACGCCGAGAAGATCGCAGCGCTGCTGACCGCCGAGCACGGCAAGGTCGCCGGCGACGCGATGGGCGAGGTGCAGCGCGGCATCGAGAACGTCGAGTACGCCTCGTACGTTCCCGAGCTACTCAAGGGAGAGCACACGCGCAACGTTGGCCCCGGTATCGACGCCTGGACCGAGATGCAGCCGCTCGGCGTGACCGCCGGCATCACGCCGTTCAACTTTCCGGCGATGGTTCCGCTCTGGATGTGGCCGATGGCGATCGCCTGCGGCAACACCTTCGTACTCAAGCCCTCGGAGCGCGACCCGTCGAGCGCGCTGCTCATCACGCAGCTCGCGCTCGAGGCCGGCCTTCCGCCGGGCGTCCTCAACCTCGTCAACGGCGACAAGGAGGCGGTCGATACCCTCCTCGACGACAAGCGCGTGCAGGCGCTCAGCTTCGTCGGCTCGACGCCTATTGCAGAATACATCTATTCGCGCGGCTGCGCGAACGGCAAGCGCGTGCAGGCCCTGGGCGGCGCGAAGAACCACGCCGTCGTCATGCCGGACGCCGACATCGACAACGCGGTCAACGCGCTCATGGGCGCCGCGTACGGCTCGTGCGGCGAGCGCTGCATGGCCATCCCGATCGTCGTCGCCGTCGGTGACGCGACGGCCGACGCCATCGTTGCCGGCCTCAAGACCCAGATCGCCAAGATGAAGGTCGGCCCCGGCACCGACGCGAAGAACGACATGGGCCCGCTCGTCACGAAGCAGCACTTCGAGAAGGTGCGCGGGTACGTCGAGATCGGCGTGAAGGAAGGCGCCACGCTCGTCGTCGACGGTCGAGGCATCAAGGTGCCCGGTCACGAGAACGGGTACTTCCTCGGCGCGTGCCTCTTCGACAACGTGAAGCCCGAGATGGTCACCTACAAGGAAGAGATCTTCGGTCCGGTGCTCGGCGTGGTGCGCGTGAAGTCGCTCGAGGAAGCGATGAAGCTCATCAACGATCACGAGTACGGCAACGGCACGTGCATCTTCACGCGCGACGGCGAGGCCGCGCGGTACTTCTCGGATCACATCCTCGTCGGCATGGTGGGCATCAACGTGCCGCTCCCGGTGCCGGTCGCGTACCACTCGTTCGGCGGCTGGAAGCGCTCGCTCTTCGGCGACCTCCACGCGTACGGTCCGGATGCGGTGCGCTTCTACACGAAGAAGAAGGCGATCACGCAGCGCTGGCCGTCGGCCGGCGTGCGCGAGGGCGCGACGTTCTCGTTCCCGTCGACGAAATAGCTCTCGCCCCAACGTTCCGCGCCTACGTCCGCGCGGCGACTCGTTCACAGCAACGTGAAGCGCAACGCGCCGAGCGACGGCGCGTTGTTCGTCGCCTCGACGCTCGCGCTCACCAGCGCGAGCGTGGTGTCGCTTGCAACGGTCATCCCGAGCATGATGAGGCCGGCTACGAACGGTCCCTTCGCGTGTGCGAGCCTCGCACAAAGCTCGGTCCACCGCTGCGCACCCTCTTCGAGGCCGCCAGCCCATCGGGCTCGCAGAGGCGAAGAGAGCGGCAAGCTCTCGATGTCGGCGCGCTCGAGGGTGTCGACGGCGCACGTGTCGCCAACGAGCTGTTTCACGAAGCGAGCCTTCAGCGGCTCGATGGCGCGAAAGATGACGCCCAATTTGTGCACGTCCCACGGCATCACGACGAAGCCCGTCCAGCGCAAGCGCCCGTCTGGAAAGAGGATGGCCCCGGCGTTGATGATGAGAGGCACGCCCGACGCATCCTTTCCGCCGAGCGCGATGAAGATCTCACTCGCGACCGGGGAGCTCGGCCCCATGCGATCCATCTTCTCCTTCACGCCTGGGATGGTCGGCGCGAGGGCGTCAGAGACCCACTCGGGGGGCACAGGCCTACCGCGGGCCGCATTGTAGAGTGCACGCGTCGACTCGAGCGCCAGCGTCACGAACGGTGCTTCCGCCGGCGTTGCGTTGACGATGACGCTCTTGCCGCTGCCGTCGGCACCGGCGCCTGCCACGCATCCCTTCTCCTGCTCGAAGTGCATGAGTGCTGGGCACGCGACTTCGGACAGCTCGATCTTGAGCGGCGCGCCGCAGTTGTGGGGCGGGGCAGTGTCCGCCGCGGAGCTCTTCGCGCACGCGTCGGCCTTGCCGCGACTGGTCAAGATCGCTCGCTTGGCCGAGCTGTCGCCGCCGACGAATCCGCCGGCGCTTCCGCCTACCGCGGATCTTGCGACGGATTCGAAGTCGTAGGAGCCGCCGATCGCGCCGACCACCAGGTGCGTCGCGGTCGCGCATTCGTCGCCCAGCTTCTTCAACTCGTCCCAGCCGACGGTCGGTCGGTCGGCGGAGTATCGGCCGGAGAGGGTGTAGGCGACGCGAAGCGCTTCGCCGCGCGCGAAATGGCCTTCGAACGAGAGCGCGCCGATCGGCATCCTGGCGTAGAGCTCGTCGGCGCTCTCGATCGTCAACGCGTTGGAAGCGAGGCTCGATGACCTCCAGCGGTACGAGCCAGGGATCTTGCAGCGCGTGAGCACGTCCATCTCGCAGCCCCGGTAGCGAACGGCGACGAGGCCGCCCTCGGACAGGCGCGTATCGAGATCGACGCTATTTTCGGCGGGAAGCGTGACAATCCAGGGCGACTTCTGGACCCCCTTCACCTTGCAGGTCGCTTGCTGTGGAACCGGAGGGAGGAGCGCGCCGGCTGGCCCACGACTGCAGCCCGACGCGACCACCGCGACGAAAACGGATGCGGCTGCGCCTCGGCCAAAAAGCCTCTTCACCATCGGACGGCAGCATAGGCTCGAGGAGCGGTTGACGGTAACGGTTCCCACGACCGTCCGTTCGGCGACGCCGCTTCCGTTCCCGTCGATCCGCCGATTCCCCAGGTGCTCACGCGCCACGCAGCACCAGGGCAACGTCCCGCCGTGTCGTCGCGCGATGGCAGGCGAGACGGCATGGTAGGTTGATGCTGCGAATCAGTGGAGCAGGACCAGGCCATCTCTCGGGCTCCCGGCCGACGCCGTCCTGCCCTCAGGAAGAGGGCGGAGGAGGCGCTGGCGCTCCTCGCCGACGCTTCTGGCGCCCTTGCCGTCGTCGAGCTCGGCACGCTCACTCTGGGCGCGCACGTCACCGCGAGCTTCGCCGCCCTGGTCCTGTTCACGTTCGCAGCGTTCGCGGCATGCGCGCTGTTCGTCGCGCCGTTCGCCGCAGTGGCTGCTTTCCTTCGGCCCAGGAGGCGTAGCTTCCGTATCGCATCCGGAATTCTGACCGCGGCGCTCGTCGTGGCCGCCTTCGCGATCGACGCGTCGTTCTACGTGCGCACATATCCAAAGTACCACGTGGCGCTCGGCCTCGCCGCGAGCGCAGGCGCCGTGTATTTCCGCGCGGCGCTGGGTGTCGAGATTCGTCGTGTCCGCGAGCGACTCTTGGTGGTCGGCATCGGCGTGGTGATGGGGACGCTGGCGCTCTGCGGCCGATACGACATCCGCTCCTACGTGCGGATGCGCTCCGTCATCCCCGCCGACGTGCTCGAGGTCCTGCTGCCGTCCGTTGGCGAGCTGCCCCCGATCCCGCGCGCTGCGCAGGCGCCCAGCGTTGCGCTTGCGCCGTTGGGAAACAAACCGACGTTGATCCTCCTCATCACGGTCGACGCGCTTCGCTTCGACATGGTCGAGGCTGCTGTAGGAGATACCTTCGCGACCCTGCGCGACGCCAGCGTCCACTTTCCGACCGCACGCACGGTCGCGCCGTCGACGATTTCCTCGCTCTACGGGCTGATGACGGGAAAGGGGCCGTGGCACGTCCAGTTCGCGAGGACTGTCCTCGAGCTGAAGGACCCTGCGGCCCCCAGCCGTGTCACGGACGAGGATCCGCGTAGCGTATGGCTCCTACCGTTGCACGATCGATCGCCCACGCTCGCCGAGCGCCTTCACGGGGTCGGCTATCGAACGAGCGTCTGCACGTCGATCCCGTTCCAGACGAAGGACGGCGGTCTCATTCGCGACTTCGACGACGTCGACGAAACAGTCTACCTCGAGCACAATCTCTTTCTCACGGGCACGACATCGGACCGGCTGACCGCGTGCGGCCTCGCGATGATCGAGCGCGCCAGCGGTGCGCCGCAGCTCCTTTGGCTCCACTACCCGGATCCGCATGCGCCGTATTTGATTCACCGCGAGACGCCGCCACGCGGAGACTCGGCGAGGGACCGCTACGACGGCGAGGTCGCGTTTGTAGGGCTGCACCTCGCCGGTCTGCTCGCCAACGTAAAGCAGCGGGTCGGGCTCGACCGCACGCTCGTCGTGCTCACCGCCGATCACGGCGAAGAGTTCGGCGAGCACGGCGGCAAGCACCACAGCGCGACGCTCATGGAGGAGATCCTGCGCGTCCCGCTGCTCTTCGGTTCTGCCATGCTCCCCGCGCGGCGTGTGGACCAGGACGTCTCCATCCTCGACGTCGCACCGACGATCCTCGAGCTCGTCGGTGCCGCGCCCCTGCAGGATGCTGACGGTCGTTCGCTCGTGCCGCTCCTGCGCGGCGGATCGCTGGCCGAGCGGCCTGTTTTCGCGGAGCTCCAGCGCGCCGATCGGCCGCAGCGCGCCGTCGTCGATGGGGGCTTCAAGCTCGTCTACGCAGCGCGGTCACGGGGTTTCATGCTCTACGATCTCACGCATGATCCGACCGAGCGCGAGTTCGTGACGGACGCGCACCTCGACATCGTCAAGAAGCTTGCCCGCGAGATCGGCGCTCCCGAACCGACCCCCTTCTTTCCATTCCGTTGATGCGCTCGGAGGGGCTGATTCAGGGACAGCGGTTGAACGTTACGGCTCCAACGACCGTCCGTTCGGCGAAGCCGCTTCCGTTCCCCGTCGATGCGCCGATTCCCCACGTGCTCACGCGCCCCGCGGACCAGTTCGGGATCGGCACGCCCGTGAGGATGACGCCTCCGTCGATCAGCACCGTGACCTTTCCGCTCCGTGCGGAGATGGCCATCGTGTGGAAGGTGGCCAGCGGAGGGAGGTCCATAGCGTCGATGGTGCTGACCGAGGTGTACGCCTTGCTCGCATCGATCAGCGGCGGGTTCACCGGCTGAACCGACGGGTAGCTCTGCGCGTCGACGACGGTGACGTAGGGCACGTTCGGGTCGCCCGCGTTGCCCTTCGAGGTTCGAAGGATGACGGCGAAGCCGGGCGCGCTCGCATCGAGGGTACAGAGGGGAGGCCCCGGCAGGCAGTTCAGGAGCGCGGCCGATTCCGCGATCGCGAAGAACGCGAGCCCGGCACCGAGGGGGCCTGTGTGCGTGATGCTGTACGAGAACGACGCGTCGAAGTTGTCGACGGGAATCGGCGTTGCCGCGGCGATCCCGCCCGCGAGCCCGTTCGTGTTGGCCGTCAGCTGGAAGAAGCCGAGGAGCGGCGTCGCGCTTCCGAGGAGCGAGGTTGCCGACGTGGTCGCGCATCCGGCTTCCGCGGCGTCGAGGCGCGCGTCGACCGCGGCGTCCAGGCGCGCGTCGACCGTGGAGCCGCCGTCGCGGCTGGGTGGAGGAGACGCCTGGTCAGCCGCGCTGTCGCGCACGCCGCCGCCGCCCGGGACCGAATCGTTCTCGGTGGCGACCTGGAGATCCGTGGCGCCCGTGACGAGGTTGCACGCGGCGAGCGCGACGCTCACGACGAGACCCAGCGGGAGACGGCTGCGCACGCCTTCATCGTAGCGCGTCCTGGCTGCAGGTCCCGCGCTCAGTCGTACCGTTCGAGATCGAGGCTGTCGGGAAGGCGCGCCCAGGAGTGCTGCCGCGCCTCGTACAACGCGACGCGCGGTGCCGGGAACGTCGGGTCAGCGAAGCCGCCGACCGGGACGCCGACGAACTCCATGCCGGAATGGGCGAGCAGGTAATAGACGGTCGACCCGCACGTCGCGCAGAAGTGGAAGGTGAGCGGCGTCCCGCTGTCGCCGACGCGACGGTAGACGCTCGAGGCGCCCTCGACGGCCACGTCCTCACGCTTCCAGCGCGCCTGGACGCCGAAGGCGCTACCGGTGCGCTTCTGGCATGCGAGGCAGTGGCAGACGGAGATGCGCACGGGGTCGCCGGTGCAGGTCGCCGCGAGCTGGCCGCAGCTGCACGTTGCGTGTCGGGTCGTCATCACGCAGGAACTCTAGCGCGACTCGGTTACGATGCCCGCCATGCTCGAGCCCTTTCGCGAAGATGTCTGGACCGCGACGCGGCGCGCGAAGTTCTTTGGCCTCGAGACGGGTACGCGGATGACGGTGGTGCGGCTCTCGGACGGCGGGCTCTTCGTCCACTCGCCGGTCGCGCTGGACCCCGAGACGCGTGACGAGGTGGATGCGCTCGGCGAGGTGAGGGCCGTCGTGGCGCCGAGCCTGTTCCACCATCTCTTCGTCGGCGAGTGGATGGCGGCCTACCCGAAGGCGTACTTCGGCGCGTGTCCGGGCCTCGAGTGGAAGCGTACCGACCTCGCGTTCACGGGCGTCCTCGGGGATCAGCCGCACGAGCTCTGGTCTCGCGACCTCGAGCAGGTCTACTTCTCCTCGCGTCGCGAGAACGAGGTCGTCTTCTACGACAAGCGAACGCGCACGATGATCTGCGCGGACGCCCTCCTGAACCTCGCCGTCCACGATCTCGCGTCGACGCGCTTCGTCGCGAGGATGATGGGGAACGTGGCGCCCGGCATCGGGCACCTCGAGCGCTTCATGATTCGTGACCGCGGACTCGCGCGGCGCCAGGCGGATCGGATCCTCGCCTGGGACATCGACCGCATCGTCGTGGCCCACGGCGGCCTCGTCGAGCGCGACGGCCACGAGGTGATGCGCCACGGGTACGAGTGGCTCTGAACGGGCTGCGTGATCCGCGAGCGGCGGGTGCGCCATGTGTGCCAGCCCTGGTCGCGGTGACGGGGTCTCGGCCCCGGGATACCACGAAAATGAGCCTCTTTTCGGCTGGCGCGGGTCGTGCACCCGCGTCGGCCGTGCGAGCGCTCACAGCCATCCCCCTCTCGGTCCTCCTGGTCGTCTCCGTGGGCTGCTCGTCCTCGAAGAGCGAGCCCTCCGCCGCAGAGGCCGCGACGGCCGCCGCCAGCGACAGCGCTCACGTGCTCACGGGCGCGGGCGGCACGCGCCTTCGCGCGAGGTTCCTGAGCGGTGGAGGCGCACGAGAGCTCGTGGGCTTCCACGACATGGAGCGGAACGAGGACTGTACGTTCCAGGCGGCCGACCCTGGGCACACGCGCTGCCTCCCCGCGAACCTCGTCGCCGGTCAGTCCGGCAGCTTCTCGGATGCCGCCTGCACGATCCCGACGGCCACGGTCACGACCGGTACGACGGCCGCGACGTCTTGCAGTGCCGACGCGAAGTACGGCATCACCTACCGCTACGACGGCGGCTGCGGGGCAACGGCGACGGAGCTCCGCAAGGTGCTCGACGCGAAGGGACCTGTCTACGGCGGCGGCCCTGGCTCCTGTCAGGTCCAGCAAGGCACGCCGCCACCGTCCGCGCCGGCGCAGGTCCTGCTCGGTGACGTCGTTCCGTGGACGGCGTTCGTCGAGGCGACCGAGACGGTCGTCGAAGGCGTCCCGGTCTCGGAGAAGGTGCTCGTCGCCACCGACGGAGCACGTCAGCACCTCGGTTTTCAGGACGCGACGCGACATGCAGACTGCACGTTTCAGCTGATCGCCGACGGCGTGACGCGCTGCCTCCCCGAGGCGCCGACCGGCCCCGTGTACTACAGCGACGCGGAGTGCACGAAGCCGTCGCTCGTGAACTACTACCCGGGCTCGATGCCGTGCGCGAAGAGCACCGAGACGAACCTGTGGATCGCGTCGTCGCTCGAGGTCTGCGGCGGCCGCCGCGCCGTGTATTCACTCATCGACTACACCGGACCGGGCCCCGACGGGAACTCGGAGATCTATCAATACTCGAACAACAGCGGCCCGGGCCCCAGCGCGACGCCGGCGACGTGCTCGTCAGCGGGGTCGATCGGCCCCGGTGAGTCGACCGGCCGGTATGCCATCAACCGAGACGTCACCGCCTCGTTCGCGGCCACGACGCGCGTGGGCGGCGGGGGCTCGCGGCTCGTTCCCGCCCTCGTGTGGCCCGCGAGCGGCGAGACGCTCACCCCCGGCTGGCACGATACCGAGCGCGACGTCGACTGCACGTTCGCCGTCGCGTCGGACGGCAAGATGCGCTGCCTCCCGGTCGCCTCGACGGCGGCGCTCTTCTTCACGGACGTCGCGTGCAAATCACCGACGCTGACCGCCGCGCTCAACCAGCCCTCGTGCATCGGCGGTCGGCGCTTCGCGCTGGTCCCCAGCACGACGTGCCCGCGAACGTCGACGGTCTACTCGCTCGGTACCAATGTACGCGCCCTCGGGCCCGCCTCCACGGAGACCTCGCCCGGCCGCTGCGCGCAGGTGGCGGGAGTGAGCAGCGTGGTCGACGCGACCCTGATGGATCCGACGCAGTTCGTCGAGGGCGTCGCCGCCACGGAGTGAGCGTCGGGCGGCTCGTCGTGAACGTCGCGTAGGCGCGCGTCAGGGGTTGATGATCGGCACGATCGGTTCCTCGGGCGGGCCGGGCGTCGGTTGCCGGTGCTCGACGAGATCGATCAGCTTGATGGCCTCATCGAGCTTGTACGTGTGCTTGTCCGTGCGGCTCACCCGAGCGCTGAGGGCGGCCAGCTCGCGGGCGTCGTGGGCATCGCGCTCGCGGGCGTCGCGATCGGCGTCCTTCTGGCGCTGCGCCGTTTCGGCCACGGCGCCGGTCTGCTCATCGAGGCGAGCGCGGGTCTGCTCGATCTGTGCGCGAGCTTCATCGAGCTTCGCGTGGACGTCCACCTGATCTGCCTTGAGCCTCGTGACCTCGGCGGACACCGCGGCCATGGGGACGTGCTCGCGCTTGACCTCGAGATCCAAGCGGATGGCACCGGCGACGAGCGCGGCGTTGACGATGAAGAGGGCGGCGACCACCGCGTAGACACGCGGCCTGCGGCCGGGGGCAGGCGCGGGCACGGAGACGGCGCGCGAGGGAACCGGCGCTGCGGGCGGCTCGCTCGCGACGGGCAACGGGGGCGGCGCCGAGCAAACGCGGTCTTCTGACCCTGCCGCAGCATGCTCCGCGGGGAGGCTCGCCTCGGCGACTGCAGCCGCAAGGGGAGGCTCGCCATCGGCGACGTCGGCGACAGCGGGGACGCCCGCGACCGTCGCGTCCTTGGCGAGCTCGTGGCGAGCCGCCGCCTCCGCGATGCGAGCCGCGAGCGCGCCGTCGAGGCCGAGCGTCGACGCGAGCGTGTTCGCATCGGGAAAGGCGCCGTCGTTCGTTCCGCGCCAGGCGATGATGTCCTCGGCGCTGAAGAGCCCGAGCCCCTCGAAGAGCGCGACGAGGCCCTCGGCCGAGACGACACCGGGGTCGAAGCTGATGGGCTGAGCGATAGCGGGTGAGTCGTCCATGAGATCCGCGGCGCGAGAGGCCGCACCTGTTCCCGTGAACGACTCGAAGCGCGCGACCTTGAGCAAATATTCACGAGTTGCGCTACGCATCGGCGTCATGACTCTCTCCCCGACCACCTCTCTCCAAGAGACCTTCGCGCCGCGCGGTCGTTGCTTCGGCTGCGGTCCCGCGAACGAGAAGGGACTTCGCATCCGGAGCTTCGCGACGGAGGACTCGGCCGACGCGCACGTCGTTTGCGACTTCACGCCGGAGCCCCATCACGAGGCGTTCGAGAACGTCCTCAACGGGGGCATCATCGGCGCGGTCCTCGATTGCCACATGAACTGGACGACCATCTTCCACCTGATGAAGAAGAACGGTCTCGATCACGCTCCGTGCTGCGTGACCGCAGACTTCAAGGTCGTCCTGAAGCGGCCGACGCCGCTCGGTCCCGTCCACGTCGAAGCGCGCGTCGTCTCCTCCGGCGAGGATCGCGCGACCATCGAGGCCACGATGACGGCCGGCGGAAAGATCACCGCGGTCGGGACCGGCACGTTCGTCGCCGTGAAGCCCGACCACCCCGCATACCACCGCTGGTAGAGAACGACCGGACGAGAGAGACTACGCGCACCCGCATGAAAAACCAGACCGAGATCGAGAACTGGAACGGACCCATCGGCGAGCGCTGGGCGACCTACCAGGAGGCGCTGGATGCGCGCATCCGGGTCTACGGCGATGAGGTGCTGGCCAGCGCCGCCCTCCGCGCGGGAATGCGCGTGCTCGACGTCGGAGCCGGCTGCGGCGACCTGAGCATCGATGCCGCTCGCATGGTCGGCGCTGCCGGGAAGGTCGTGGGCGTCGACATCTCGAGGCCGATGCTCGCCCGGGCCCGCGAGCGCGCGGCCGCTCTCGGCAACGTGGACTTCGTCGAGCACGACGCCTCGACGTTCGCCGCCGACGCGCCGTTCGACGCGATCGTCTCGCGCTTCGGCGTGATGTTCTTCGACGATCCTGCCGGGGCCTTCGCGAACCTCCACCGCGTGATCGCGCCGGGCGGCTCGCTCACGTTCGTCTGCTGGCAGTCGCTCGCCGACAATCCCTGGGCGGCGCTGCCGCTCGCGACCGTGCAGCGCATTCTTCCGGTTCCGCCGGCTGCCCCCACGCCGAACGCGCCCGGGCCGTTCGCGTTCGCCGACGCCGAGCGCGTGCGCGGCATCCTCACAGGAGCGGGCTTCTGCGACGTGACGTTCACGCCGTTCACCCATTCCATGCTGCTCGGGACCACGCTCGACGATGCCGTCGAATACGCGACGCGTATGGGGCCGTCGGCGCGCGCGCTCCGCGACGCCGACGAGGCGACGCGTGCACGCGGGCTCGAGGTGCTGCGCGAGGCGCTCGCCCCCCTCGCGCCTGGTTTCACGCTGCCGAGCGCCGTGTGGATCGTCGCTGCGAAGGGGTGACGAGACGCCGGGTGCGCGTGCTTCGCGCGCTCGTGCAGCCGAAAGTGTGGGTGAATGTGTGTAAAGCCAAAGGCGAGCCGTGGACGGCTCGCCGGATGAGCGCAGCGCGCGCGAGCGTTAGGCACTGCGCACGTCCTCTCGACGCGGCTTTCGGCATACATTCGCCGGCCGCCGTCCGACGTCGTTTCACGCCGCATGCTTCCCTCTCTTCCTCCCATGGTGCGGCTACGCCGCCTTCGCGCGGCGTTGCCCGTATGGCGCGGGCGCGCATGGCGTGCGCGGCGTCGCATCGTCAAGGCGCTCCTCGTCACGGTCGCCTCGCCGTTTCTTCTCGTCGGCATCCTCGCGCTGTTCACGCCGCTCCCCAGCGAGCTCCGCGAGCCGGCCGTGCCGTCGCTCCGCGTCGTGTCGCGCAGCGGTCGGCTCCTCCGCGACGTCCGCACCGACGACGGAGCGCGCGCGCGTCCACGGCCCCTCTCGGCGTTCCCTCCTCATGTACGGAGCGCGGTGCTCGCCGCCGAGGACCGCCGTTTCTATTCGCACTTCGGCGTCGATCTCACCGCCGTCGGTCGCGCCGCCGCGAGCGATCTCTGGCATCGGCGCATCGTCTCCGGCGCGTCGACCATCACCATGCAGCTCGCGCGCACGCTGCGTCCGCACAAGCGTGGGCTCTGGGGCAAGGTGACCAAGGCGGCGCTCGCGCTCCGCATCGAGGCGTCGCTCTCGAAGGATCAGATCCTCGAGGAGTACCTGAACCGCGTCGTCTACGGCCCCAACCTCCGCGGCTTCGCAGCGGCGAGCCAGGCCTATCTCGATACGACGCCGGAGTCGCTCTCCGTGGCAGAAGGCGCGCTCATCGCGGGGCTGCCGCGTGGTCCTTCGCTCTATGCCGTCACCAAGCGCCCCGACCTCGCGAAGCGCCGGCGCGACCGCATCCTCGTGCGCATGGCCGACGCGGGCATGATCGACGAAGGCGCGCGCGACCGTGCGCTCGCCGAGGCGCTCGTCACCGCGCTCGACAAGCCGGCGTTCGGCGCGCCGCACCTCGTACGCGCGCTCGTCACCGGGCCGCTCGCCGCCGCGCAGCCCGGGCTCGCGCAGGCGCTCGCCGACCGCGCAGCTCTCTCCGAGCTCCACACCACGATCGACTCCGAGCTCCAGCGAACCGCCGAGGCCGCCGTGGTCGGCGCGCTCGGTTTACTCGCGGACAAACACGTCACCGCCGGCGCGGTCGTCGTCCTCGACAACGCGACCGGTGACGTCCTCGCGTGGGTCGGATCGCCCGATTTCTACGGCACGGCGGCGCTCGGTCAGAACGACGGCGTCCTCGCGCTCCGCCAGCCCGGCTCCTCGCTCAAGCCGTTCGTCTACGCCGAGGCGATGACGCGCCTCGGCTGG
>JANXVA010000352.1 GCA_025351875.1 Myxococcales bacterium
GCCTTCTTCGGCGCCATCCAGGGCTCGGCCGCGAGGCGCTCCTCGCGGGAGGGGACGTTACGGTAGAGCGGCGTCCCGTTCGCCACGTTGTACCCGTACTGATAGGGCAGGGGACCGACGAGATCCGGCGGGTGCGGCGCAAGCTTGATGCGGGGATGGTTCATCTCGAGCGAGGCGTACTTGCCGCAGACGAAGCCGCCCTGGACGAGCTCGTACCAGCCCTCCTTGCAGTTCGCCTTCGGGTGCGCCTCGGCGATGACGGGGACCTTCTGACCCTGCCGGATGTATCCGAGGCGGACGGCGCCGGTCTTCTCTCCCGTCTTCTTGTCCTCCTTCGGCCACTCCATGTCGCTCATCACCGGCGTCTGCAGGAAGAGAGCGGCGATGAACGGGCCGTCGTAGGCGGGGACCGCGGCGTCCTTCGCTTCTTTCGACGCATGTGCGCCGAGCGGAGAAACGCCGCCGTCGTGGGCCTCGCTGCTGTTCAGCGTCGGGCTGGGCGGCGTCGTCGTCTTCGCGCCGGCGCCGGAGTCGCTCTTCGAGTCCGAGCATGCCGCTACGGAGGCAGAGGCCCCGAGGACGGCGGCGGCGAAGACGAAGGCAGGACGAAGAGCCATACGACGGGGTGCTTTTTGCATGGCCTCGCTCGGGAGTCGAGAAGGCGGCAAAGCGCGACTCAGGTGATGCCAAAAGGACGAGAAAAAGGCGAGTTTTCGGCGCAAGGTGGCCGTGGTCTGGAAGTTACGTGCCAACGGAGCTTCGTCGGGCCGTTGCGTCGACCCCTCGGAAATACAATGGTTTTGGGCATCGCTCCGTCTTACCCTGTGGGCGTGATCAGGGTCAGGCGTGGCTAGGGAGACGCATCCGCCGCCGTCCTCCGGTTTGCCGGGCCGGCTCCACGGCCTCGGTCATCGGCGCGGCGAGGGCGGCATCGATTTCCATGGGCACCCGGAGCGCGGTGCCGGGGACGTCGCTCCGACGGCGCCCCACGCCACGCCGCCGGTCGAGCCCGACCGGAAGACGGGGCCGGCGCGCTTCTGGAGCACGCGGCGCATCCGTGTGGCGCTCGGTGTCGCCTCGCTCGTCTCGCTCATCCTCCACGGGTACATCGCGCCGTGGCGGCTCTTTCCGGACCATTCCGGCGTCGAGATGAAGGACGTCGACGGTGAGCTGACGATCCCGATCGATCTCCTCGGCGAGGAGCCGCCCCCCGACGAGAAGGCAAAGCCCCCCGAGACGACCGCGCCGCCCGAGGACGACCCCAACGGTCTCAAGACGAAGCGCGACGCCGGTGCGAAG
Organism: Myxococcales bacterium; assembly: GCA_025351875.1. Taxonomy (GTDB): domain Bacteria; phylum Myxococcota_A; class Polyangia; order Polyangiales; family Polyangiaceae; genus Labilithrix. The sequence continues at coordinate 1,300 of JANXVA010000352.1, forward strand.
CCCAAGCCCGACGCCTCTGCGCCCGATGCCGAGGCCCTGGCGACCGATGCTGCCGGCGCACCGATCGATCTCGACGGCGGCCCCCTCGCGGCTGCGAGCGACGGTGGCGCACTCTCCGACGGCGGCGAGGGCGACGCGGCGGGCGAGGGCGGTCTCGTCGCCTCCGGTGATTCCGGTGCGCCGCCCGGAGCCATGGGTCCGCGTGACCCCGGCTCGATGATCGGTCTCGCCGGGCTCATCAGCGCGGGCACGATCAACGTGACGCTGCTCGTGAACATCGCCGTCATCCGGACGAATCCGGTCGGGGCACGCATGGGCCCGCTGCTCTACGGCATCCCGCAGTGGAACGATTTCATGAAGGGATCGCAGGCCACCGTCGATCCGATCCGCGACACCGACTGGATCCTCGTCTACGGCCCGTCGCTCATCCACACCGATCGCGACGCCGTGATCGTCCACTACTCGGCTCCCGACGCGGTCGTCGATCAGGCGGTCGACTCGATCGCCAAGCGCTACGACAAGGGCGGCGCGTTCGACGCGGGCGTACCCGGCGTGAAGGCCTCGCTCGGCCACGCCGACAACGCCGAGCGCGTCTTCATGCGCGTTCAGCCGCACGTGCTCACGATCGTCCCGAAGGACAAGGCGACGGATTTTGCGAAGGTCCTGAAGCGCGCGCCGATCGCGCCGCGCGTGCGGCAGGGCGAGGCGCTCCGGCTCACGGTGAAGGATCCGTGGAAGCAGATCTCGATCCCGAACCTGAAATTCAGCCAGTCGCTGAAGGAGCTGCGTCTCTGGATCGTGCCGCGCGCGAGCGACGGCGGGGCCGATGTCTACGTCGAGGGTGACTGCACCGACGAGGAAGCGGCAAACGACTCCGCGGACGCGCTCACGGATCTCATCAAGCGTCAGAACAGCCTCGTCATTCGCGCCGCGACGCGCGGCCTGCTCAACAACGCGAAGGTCGTGGCCGACGGCACGCACATCAAGACGCAGCTCAGCGTGAGCCAGGACCAGCTGGAGTCGCTTCTCCAGGGCATCGCGGCCTTCCTCGGCGTGCAGGTTCAGCCGGCGGCACCCGGTCGCTGACAGGTTGGGCTCCGCCCCTCAGCTTCGCTGAGCCTCCCCGAAGGGCGACCTGTCCGGCGTGGTTCGCCTTGCGCGCCGCAACGGCGCTGCGCGTCGCGCACATGGCTGGGTCGGGCGGCGCGGGTTGGCGAAACGCGCCTCAGCGGCTCCCTGCGTCGGTGCATGCTGCGAGCTCCTTCTCGCAGGCGCGCTTCGCGACCAGCATCTCCTCGATGTCCTGCTCCTGCTGCGTCCTCGTGCGGTTGCGCGAATTGATCAGGGTCTTCGTGATCTTCGCGACTTCGACCTTCTCCTGGTTGGCCGCCTGCTTTGCCGATTCGGTCTCGCGCGCGGACTGCCAGTAGAAGACTGCGAGGACCGCCGCGAACACGAAGACCGACGCGGTGAGCCCGATGACGCCGGCAGACGACCGCAGCTCGTTCTTGCGGGCTATGGCCAGGAACCCGCGCGCGTCGTCCGTGAGCATTCGTGGGCGCGAGCGATGGAGTGCGCGTGCGTCGCGGAGCGGTCGCCCGCGAAGCAAGAGGTCGGTCCCTGGCTGAGCTCGCCAGCGCATCGCCGCCTCCTCGATGTCTCGAGCGGTCTCGCGGTCGCGCCGCTCCGATTGCACCCACGCGTGGAGTCGCGGCCACCTTGCGATCAGCGCCTCGTGGGCGATCGTCGCGCGTCCGTCGTCGACGACGACGAGACGCGCCCGCTCCAGCGCCGGGAGGACGACGTCACGGAGCGGACCGGGGACCTCGCGCGCGAGCTCGTCGCGTGTCTTCGTGGCTCGCGTTCCGTGCGGCGTCGTGAGCGCGAGCAAGAGCTCGCCGGCGGTGGTCGCGGCCTCGGCTCCGCTCGATTGAACGAGCGCCTCGAGCGTGGCTTCGGCATGACGCGCGAGCGCCCCGGCGAGCCCGCCGATCGCGGCGAGGCCGCTCTGCGCGAGGACGTGCCGAGCGCCGTCGCGGTGCTCCCACAGGCGCGCGAGCCCGAACTCGACGAGCGGCATGGCCTCGGCGATGCTCGCGAGCTCGCGCCCGAGCTCGGCGCGCATGGCCTCGTTCTCCAGCGAGAATCCGTAGGCGGCGAGGCGTTCGTCCACGACGTCCGCCCACGCGGGCGCGGAGAGCGGCACCACCAGCTGAACCGCCCGCGTGAGCGCGACGCCGAGACCCGGCTCGCCGAGCAGCGGGTCGAGGAGATCGCGGCGCGCGGTGACGACCGCGCGTAGCCCGGGCATCGGTCGCGACGAGAGCGCCGCGAGGAAGAGCGCGAGATAGGCGCGATCCGCGGGGGCCGCGAGCGTGACGAGCTCCTCGAGCGCATCGACGAGGATGACCAGGCCGACGGAAGTCGTCTCGACGGAGGTGGCAAGGATCGACGCGAGCTCGTCGGGGTCGTCCGGAGCGCGCTTGCCGTCGAGGAATGAGGCGAGACCGTGCTCGAGCGCCGCGCGCGGGTAGGCGTCGGGCGAGATCGTCACGGACGTCCATCGGGGAGGCCATGCCCCGAGCGCGCCGTCGACGATCGCTGGCAGGACACCCGCACGCGCGAGGCTGCTCTTGCCCGAGCCCGAGGGGCCGACCAGCGCGACGAGACCTCGCGCGCGGAGGAGCTCGAGCGCAGTCGCCACGTCAGGCGCGCGTCCGAAGAAGACGTCGCGATGTCGCTCGTCGAACGCCTCGAGCCCACGAAATGGGCCCTCCGGGGGGAGATCGCGCGCGGGACCTCGCTGGAGACGACGGAGGCGCTCGAGCTCGCATGCGACCCACTCGGCGCGCTTCGGGCGATCCTGGCGCTTCGGTGCGATTAGCGAGTCGACCAGGCGCGCGACTGCCTCCGGAACCGAAGGGGCGAGCTCTCGTACACCCTCTGGCGCGAGGAGACCCATCGCGACGTGCATGCGGAGGCGCGTCACCGTCGACTCGTCACCGTCGTCGGCGGCGGCGGGGAGGCGGCCCGTGAGGCACTCGTAGAGCATCGCGCCGAGCGCGTAGAGATCGCTCGATGCGTCCGCAGGCTCCCCCTGCGCGAAGCACGCGGGATCGATGTAGCCCATCGTTCCGGCGACCGCGTCGGTGCCTTCGTCACGCTCGTCCGCGGCGTGCATCGTGCGCTCCGACGCGGCCGTCTTGTCGGATGCGACGGAGAGCGACTCGACGGTGTCGCCCAGGTTCACGGACACGATGACTGCGGACGGATCCTTCGTCGCCCGTCGCATCGAGGCCGGGACGATCGAGGTCGTCACGCTCGTCGGGGCCTCCCTCCGTACCCGCACGCGCGTGGCGATTCCGAAGTCGATCAGCTTGTAGACCCCGCCGGTGTCGATGACATTGCCGGGCTTCACGTCGCGGTGCACGAGGCCGGCTGCGTGCACGGCGGCGAGCGCGGACGCGATCGCCGCACCGAGCTCGAGGACCGCGTCCACGGCGATGACCTTCTCTTCATCCAGGCGATCGCCGACGGACCGACCGCGCACGTGCTCCATCGCGAGCCCGAGGACGCTCCCCGTCTCGTCCTCGACGAGCTGGAAGAAGCGCACCACATTGGGGTGCTCGACGCGGCAGAGCGCGCGCGCCTCGTCGATGATCCGGTCGCGCGACAGCGCCTGCGTGCCGGCGGTGCCGGCCGTGCCCGCGAGCTCGTCGATCGCGAAGAGCTTCAGCGCGACGTTACGGAGCTCGGTCCCGCCGTACTCCTCGACCGCGAGGAAGACGGGCGCGAAGCCGCCCTCCCCGAGCTCCGCGATGATTCGAAAGGGCCCGAGTCGGGGCGGCGAGGCGGCGACGATGCGCTCGATCGAGGCGCGTCCAGTCATCCCGAATCGTCACTCACCCGCGGACTGGATGACGAGCTGGTTCGAGGTCGAGTAGCTCATGACGACGCACGGGACGCCGTCGGCATCGGTGTCGCCCCAGGCGATCGTCACGTAAAAGGGGTCGGTCGCGGTGATGGTCGGTTCGACTCCGGGAGGAGTGGAGGACATGGTCGGCACCGAGGGCGGCGGGGGCACGGCCGTGAGGTCCGCTCCGCCGATGCCTGCCACCGTTGCGTAGCCGTACATGACCGGTCCGGCGGGACGAACCGCCAGCTTCTTCCACGCGTCGGGGTCACCCTTGCAGTTGGTGCAGGCGCCGCCCCACTCGGTCGTGAACTTCCCGGGGGCGACCGCCGGGTAGAGAGAGCTCGTGTTCGCCGAGACGTCCGCGTAGACGCCCTTCTCGGACTTGAACGCCTCCTGCGCGGCGCGGATGCCGCCGGTGAGGTACTTCGCCTCGGCCGTATGAGCGCTGGTGACGTACCGGCGGTACCCGATCATCCCGAGGACCGCGAGCACGCCCACGATCACGACGACGATCATGACCTCGATCATCGTGAAGGCGCGTCGAAGCGCGCGAGGGCGTTGGTGAGCGAGCCGATGCATGGTTCCTTCTAAGCGGCCAAGAGGGCTTTTCATTGTACGCGTTCGCGGGCGCCGAGCAAACCTGGTCACGAAAATGGGCGGCGCTCGTGGTATTGCGACGCACATGGGAAACATACCCTTCATGGTGGTCGGCGCGGTCTTCGTGCTGGCCTCGCTGACTTCAGGATGCTCGAAGAGGGTCGAAGAGCCGCCGCCGAGCGAGTTCAAGCCGACCGAGGCCCCTCCGCTACCGCCCGGTCCGGACAAGCTCCAGATCGTCGACGACGTGGTCGGCACCGGCGCCGAATCGAAGAAGGGCGACACCGTGAAGGTTCACTACACGGGCACACTGCTGAACGGTAAGCAGTTCGACAGCTCGCGCGGCAAGGACCCGTTCCAGGTCACGATCGGCCAGGGGCAAGTCATCAAGGGCTGGGACGACGGGCTCCCCGGCATGAAGGTCGGCGGCAAGCGGACGCTGACCATCCCGTGGGCGCTCGCCTACGGCGAGAAGGGTAGCGGGGCCAGCATCCCGCCGAAGGCCGCGCTGAAGTTCGAGGTCGAGCTCATGGAGATCGTCGCCCCCGACGGCGGGGATGCGGGCGCGACGAAGGACGGCGGCGCCAAGGCGGGCGCAAAGCCGGCTGTCCCCAAGAAGTGAAGTTGCCGTTGCCTCAGCGAACGCTCTCGAGCGTGACGAGCCGTTCGGCCTCGGTCGCGCCGAGGTGCTCGCGCAGGGCAGCCGCGAGGTCGGCGATGACATGCGGTGCGCCGGGCCCGAGCACGATCGGGCCGGCCTCACACTCCAGCTCGATGCGATCGTCTTTCACGACGAAGCGACGGATGCGGGACCACGCGCGTGCGGCGCCTGCGAACGTGACGCCGTAGTCGTCCACCGCGACGTCGAGCGGGAGGGTCGCCGACACGCCGAAGGCGGCAACGGCGAGGAGCGCGAGCATGACGCTCGAGCCGATCACGAACACGGCGCCGGGGCGGTGTCTCGCGAGCTGGTACCAGCCGCCGAGCATGACGATGCCGAACGCGAGGACGTGGAGGGCGATCGACGAGACGGCGAAGAGCTTCGGCCGGCCGACGCGAAAGAGGCGGCGATGCTCGGGAAGAATGGCGCGCACGGCCTCCTCGACGACGCCGTGACGAAGTGAGCGACGCACCACGGCAACGAAGACGCTCGCGAGGGCGACGTTCAGCAGGATGGCGAGCATCGCGCCGCCGTCGGTCGAGAGCAGCGCGTCGAAGAGCCCGTGTGCCGCGGCGGCGAGCACGAGGAAGAGCAAGACGCGCGGCTTCCGGTCGACGAGGCGTGCGCCGAGGGCGTAGCCCCAGATGGCGCCGAAGAACATGTGCGCGGGGACGCTCATGAAGCAACGCGCGACGACGATGGGGGCGGAGAGGCGAGCCACGGCGAAGTAGCGGATGTTCTCGGCGGCGGCGAAGCCCAGCGAGGAGACGATGCCGTACACGATGCCGTCGACGGGCTCGTCGAACTCGGGCCGCCTGACGGCGAAGCTCGCGCCGAGCATCTTCGCACCCTCCTCGCACATCCCGACCACCACCGTGAAGACCACGAACGCGAGGGGCAACGCGAAGAGCTGTCCGCCGAACGTGACGACCTTCGGATCTAGCCAGGGCGAGAGCCTCACGAGGAAGAGCTCGGCAAATCCCGCGGGAATGGTGGAGACGGCGCCCAGCGCGAACGTCACCGCGATGAGCCACACCGGCTCGGGGTGTGCGCGGTCGAAGCGTCGGATGAACACGAGCCATGCCATCGAGAGGAGGATCGGCACGACGAAGCACGCCGTGCCGAGCGCGTTGTTCGGAGGTAGGCCGACGGCGCCGAGGCGCCTGAGCGGCGGCAAGCGCAGCGTCGTGAGGACCTGCTTCTCGTCCTGCGCGCGCGCGTAGGCCGCGATACCGGAGCCGAAGGAGAGGTGCGCCGCGTCCGTATCGAAGGTGGGACGGCCGAGCGAGGTGCGCCCGCGCACGAGGACCTCGCCGTGCGGCGAGGCGGCGGCGCGCGCGTGGGCGGCAGCGATCGCGCCTTCCGCCGGTGTGCCCTTCTCGGCGCGCAGGCGGAGCGTGCCCTTGTCGCCCCAGCCGACGAGGATGCCGTCGCCGAGCTCACCGAGCGGGCGATTCCAGACCATCCGCGTGCGATAGCGAGGCTCGCCGGCGCCCCGCGCGGACGCCCAGACGGCCTCGGCGACCATGCGATGGTCGCGGTCCGTGATCCACAGGTCGACGGCGCGCGCGACGTCGGCGTGCGAGCCCTCCCAGTAGTGGGAGA
>JANXVA010000365.1 GCA_025351875.1 Myxococcales bacterium
CTTCCCGAGAAGCGGGATCCAGCCTTCGTCCTTGCCGCCGTCGGGATCGGGGGCGCCGGGTGCAACGTGGGCGACCTCGAGCGACGCGCAGTCCGGCGCGTTGCCCTTGAAGTGAAGGGTATCGACGATCGCGCGCTCGATCGCGCCCTCCGCGGCGAGGCGGACGACGACCCAATCGGGGCCGGGGCGGCGCCCGCGCTTCGTCTCCCAGCCGTCGCCCATGTTCACGCCGCGGCCAGGCATGATCAGGTTGTGCCGCGAGCCGAAGAACATGTCGTTGCACGCGACGACGAGCGCGCCGTGCTCGGCGGCGGCGAGGTCGACGAGCTGCGGGCGGTGGCGTGTGCCCATCCAGCGAGCGTCGGGCATGACGTCGCCGTGGACGCGAAGGCGGGCGACGCCGCCGTCGGGGTAGATGTGGAAGCGCAGGTGCGTGAAGCGCTGCTTCGAGTCGACCTCGAAGTAGTTCTTCGAGCCTCCTTTGAGCTCGCAGCGCGCGAGAATGGGCGTCCACGTGATCTCGCTCGAGAGCAGCGTCGCGAGCGACGGATGCCCCTCGATGCTCGCGCCCTCGATGGCGCATGCCGACGGGTAGTTGCCGGTAAAAAAAGCCGTATCGACGACGAACGCGCGCACGATGCCGGGAAGGCCGAGGCGGATGATCGCCGAGTCGAAGTCAGGGTGCGGGCCGGGCGTCGTGTACGCGTAGTCGCGGCGCCGGCGTGACTCCCAGCCGTCCATCCACTTGCCGCGGTCGGTGTACTTGCCTTCGATGAAGACGGCCTCCTGCGGCTTGAGGAGGTTGTCCTTGCTCGCGAAGAAGTCGTCGGTGGCGTGGAGCACCGAGCCGCCGAGCCGCTCGGCAGCGAGGTCCACGAGGTGAGTGAGCTCGGTCGATTTCGTCATGGCACCGCTTATTTGGGGCTCAGATTACACGAACCCCTCGGTGAGCTAGACTTTCCGGACGATGGCCGGCCCCGCTCGTCGCGCTGCCACCTACGACGACATCCTCGCGCTGCCCCCGCACGTGAACGGGCAGATCTTGTTCGGCGTGCTTCATGCCCACCCGCGCCCGGCACCGAAGCATGCGAACGCTTCGTCGACAGTGGGCGAGGTGCTTGGGCCACCGTTCAGGCGCGGCCGTGGGGGTCCAGGCGGGTGGATCATCCTCGACGAGCCCGAGCTCCACCTCGGCGAGCACGTGATCGTGCCCGACCTTGCGGGCTGGCGGCGCGAACGCATGCCGGAGATGCCGGTCGACAAGGCGTACTTCGTCCTTTCTCCGGACTGGGTGTGCGAGGTGCTGTCCCCCAGCACGGCCTCGCTCGATCGCGGTGACAAGCTCGAGGTCTATTCCGCCTTTGACGTGAAGCATGTGTGGTTCGTGGACCCCGAAGCGCGCACGCTCGAGATCTTGGAACGCGACGAGAAGGGCTACCGCGTCTCCGAGGTGTCCTCGGGCGAAGCGTTGGTCCGCGCGGCGCCGTTCGACGCCATCGAGATCGAGCTCGGTCTCCTCTGGCAGCGGTAGCCGGCTAGAGCGCGCGGCGCGTCCAGCGTCCGCTCGGCGCGCCGACGAAGCCCGTGCCCCGCTCGTAGATCGTCTCACCGCGGAGGAGGGTCCGCAGGATCGCGCCGCGGAGCGCGCGGCCCGCGTAGGGTGTGATCTTGTGGCGATGCTCGAGCGTCGCGGCGTCGATGGTGTGCTCGGCATCGGGGTCCCAGAACGCGAGATCGGCGTCGCAACCGACCGCGATCGCGCCCTTGCGACCGGTCAACCCTGCGAGGCGCGCGGGCGCCTCGCTCATCCAGCGCGCCATGTCGCGCACCGTGGCGCCGCGCGCGCGCGCGCCGGTCCACACCGCGGAGAGGCCGATCTGAAGCGAAGAGATCCCGCCCCATGCCTTCATGAAGTCGCCCGAGCCGGAGCACTTCATCGCGGCGGACGACGGCGAGTGATCGGTGACGACCTGATCGACGAGGCCCTCGCGGAGCGCCTCCCAGAGCTTGTCGCGGTTCTCGCTCTCGCGGATCGGCGGCGCGCACTTGAACGAGGTGTCGCCGTCGGGGATCTCCTCGGAGGCGAACGTGAGGTAGTGCGGGCACGTCTCGACGGAGAGCGGCACCTTCGCCTCGCGCGCGCGCCGAAACGTGGTGAGCGCGTCGGAAGAGGAGAGATGCACGATGTGCGCGCGACAGCCGGTCTCCTTCGCGAGGCGCAGGACGAGCTCGACGGCGGCGTTCTCCGCGGTGCGCGGGCGCGAGCGCAGGTAGGTGTCGTACTTGCGCGGGTCGAGGCCGAGCGCGGCCCTCTCTCCCTCGGAAAGCGGCTCAGGCAGCTCGGCGTGGACGAAGAGCGGCGCGCCCACCTTCGCGATCTCGATCATGCCGGCACGCAGCTCGAGCTCATGCACGTGCGAGAACTCGGCGACGCCGCTCTCGGCCAGAAAGCACTTGAACGCGAGGACACCCTCGTCGAACAGCTCGCGAATGCCGCCGCCTGGTCCGGAGTTGGAGGGAACGAGTCCGCCGCAGAGCGCGACGTCGACGCGCGCCTTCTCCTCGAGCGCGCGCACCTTGGCGCGGAGGCCCTCGAGCGTGGTGGTCGGCGGGATGCTGTTGAGCGGCATGTCGACGAGCGTGGTCACGCCGCCGGCGGCCGCTGCACGGGTGGCGGTCTCGAAGCCCTCCCACTCGGTGCGGCCGGGCTCGTTGATGTGGACGTGCGTGTCGACCAGCCCCGGCATGATGCACGCGTCGCCGGCGTCGAGCGTGGGGACGCCCGCTGGCGCGCCTTCGAGCTCCGTGATCGCGACGATCACGCCGTTCGCGACGTGAATCGCCGCGGGCCGCTCGCCGTCGGGCAGAACGACACGCCTCCCGCGGATGACCGCATCGACTCGTGACATCTCGGCTCGCGAGCATAGGGCGATTTCCGGCGTTCCGTCCTCTATACTTCGCTCGATGCTGACGTCCGACAGCACGCTGAAGTCCGCCGCGCCGGTGGTCGACGGCGACGTGACCTTACCGATCGAGACCTCGATGGTCCTCGCGGGTGGCACGCTGATCGAGCTGCATCCTCCGCGGTTCGCGGTTGCCGACGTGTTCGTGCGTGGCGACCGCATCCTGCAGGTGGGCGGCGCGATGCCCGAGAGCGTGATGCGCGTCGACGTGAGCGGGTGCATCGTGACGCCCGCGTTCACGGTGGCTCACACGCACCTCTACATGTCTCTCACGTGCGGCATGCCCCCGCCGCCGAAGCCCCCGCGCACCCTTACGGACACTCTGCAGTGGGTGTGGTGGGCGCTCGACAAGGCGCTCGACGACGACCTCGTCCACACCTCGGCGCTCGTCGGTGCGGCCATGGCGGCGAAGGCGGGCGCGGCGTGCATCGTCGATCTGCATTCCTCGCCGCGCGCGATCGACGGCTCGCTCGACCGCATCGAGTCTGCGCTCGACGAGATAGGCGTGCGCGGCATCCTCGGATACGAGACGAGCGATCGCGACGGCCGCGGGCGCCGCGACGGCGGCCTGGCGGAGAACCGGCGGTTTCTCGAGAAGGTGCGCAAGGGAGCGACGAAGCACCGCGCGCTCGTCGGCGCTCACGCGATGATGACGCTCAACGACGACACGCTCGACGCGCTACGCGAGCTCGCCGATGCGCAGGGCGCGGGCATCCACATGCACGTCGCCGAGGATCTCACCGACGCGCTCGACGCCGAGCGCATCCGCAAGGCGCCGCTCGCGACACGCCTCGAGCGCCTCGGGATCGCGCGCAAGGGCTCGGTCGTCGCGCACGCCGTGCAGCTCGAAACCAAGCTCGCCGAGCACATGATGCAAGCGGGCGCGTTCCTCGTGACCAACCCACGCTCCAACATGGACCACGGCGTCGGGCTTTGCGGGCTCACCGGTACGCGCGTCGCGCTCGGGACTGACGGCAGCGATCACGACGTGCTCGCCGAGGCGCGCGCGTACTACCTGCGTCACAGCGAGGCCCACGACGATCTCGCGCGGGAGACGGGCGCGCGGGTGGCGGCGGGTCAGGAGCTCTCCTCCCAGCTCTTCGGTGACGGCACGCCGCCGCGCATCGTGGCGGGGGCGCGCGCCGACCTCACGGTGCTCGATTACACGCCGATGACGCCGATGACCCCGTCGAACGTCATCGAGCACTTTGCACGTGGCTGGACCTCCGGGCACGTCCGCGACACGATGGTCGGAGGCTCCTTCGTGCTGCATGATCGAAAGCTCGTGAACATCGACGAACGCGAGCTCGTGCTCCGCGCGCGCGCCGCCGCAGGGCGGCTCTGGGAACGGATGCAGGGGTACACCTGATGACCGCGAAGGCACCCGACTTCCGGGCCGGCGACACGCTGCCCGGCACGAAGTACCGCATCGTCAAGCAGATCGGCGCCGGCGGCATGGGCGTCGTCTATCAGGTCGCGAAGCCGCCGGAGATCATGGGCGTGCTCAAGCTGATGAGCAGCGATCTCACCGAGCACGAGGAGTTCCGCACGCGGTTCCTCGACGAGGTCCGCGTGCTCGCGCAGCTCGATCACCCGAACATCGTGAAGGTGTTCGACTACGACAAGCTGCCAGACGGCACGCCGTTCTACGTGATGGAGCTCCTGCACGGCCGCACCGTGCGCGACGTGCTCGCGACGATGGGCACCCTGCCGCCGCGCGTCGCCTTCGAGGTGACGCGCCAGCTGTGCGAGGCGCTGCATTGCGCGCACACCCACGACATCCCGGTCATCCATCGCGACATCAAGCCCGAGAACATCTTCCTGCATGCGCCGAAGCACGGCGAGCCGGTGGTGAAGCTCATCGACTTCGGCGTCATCGCGGTGGCCGATCGCGCGCACGACGGCGCGTTCGTCGGGACGTGGAAATACGCGGCTCCCGAGCAGATCCGCGGGGAGAGGGCGACGCCCGCGACGGACCTGTATGCGGTGGGGCTCGTGCTCTACGAGATGCTCTGCGGGATCGGCCCGTTCGAGGACGTCGACAGCGGCGAGCTCGTCTCGCAGGCGCACCTGAAGGCGATCCCGCCGCCTGTCTCGAAGTTCGCGCCGTGGGTCCCGCCGTCGATCGTGGAGCTGATCGCGGCGTCGCTCGCGAAGGAGCCGCGACAGCGCCCGCGTGATGCATACGCGTTCGCGGAGCGCTTGTTCGAGCTCGAGTGGGCGAATGACGGCAAGGACCCGAGCGACCGCACCGCAGAGGGGCCGCTCTCGCGCATCCTGAGCACGGCGGGTGGCGACAAGCCGTCGAGCAAGAACCTGGTCGCGGCGGCGCCGCCGCGCGATCGATTGGGCAATGTTCCGCGGATCGGCGTG
>JANXVA010000371.1 GCA_025351875.1 Myxococcales bacterium
CCGACGAAGAGCCCCGAGCTGCTCGCGAAGTGCCTCGACACGCTGAGCCGCCTCGGCGTCGGCATGCTCGTCACCATCGGCGGTGATGACACGTGCTTCAGCTCGAGCCAGCTCGCCAAGGCGTCGAAGGGCAGCACGGCCTGGCGCGACGCCGCAGCGGCGCCGCTACGCGTCGTCCACGTCCCGAAGACGATCGACAACGACCTCGACCTCCCGCAGGACGTCTACACGTTCGGCTTCCAGACGGCGCGCCACATCGGCGTCGAGATCGTCAAGAACCTCATGGTCGACGCGAAGACGACCTCGCGCTGGTACTTCGTCGTCGCGATGGGCCGCAAGGCGGGGCACCTCGCGCTCGGCATCGGCAAGGCCGCCGGCGCGACGCTCTCGCTCGTCTCGGAGGAGTTCGAGAATCCGGTCCGCCTCTCGAAGGTCGTCGACACGCTCGCGTGCGCCATCATCAAGCGCCTCTCGCAGGGGCGTACCGACGGCGTCGCCGTCCTCGCCGAGGGCCTCGTCGAGCACATCCTCCCGAGCGACATCGAGGGGCTCGAGGGCGTCGAGCGCGATGCGCATGGCCACATTCGCATCGCCGAGGTGGACTTCGGCAACATGGTGAAGGCCGCCGTGAAGAGGCAGCTCGCTTCGATGCGCGTCTCGGCGACCGTCGTGTCGAAGAACATCGGCTACGAGCTGCGGTGCGCCGACCCGATTCCCTTCGACATGGAGTACACGCGCGACCTCGGCTACTGCGCCGCGCGCCACGTCATCGAGGGCGGTACCGAGGCCCTCATCAGCATCCAGCGCGGCCGCTTCGTCCCGGTGCCCTTCGAGCAGATCATGGATCCGGTCACCGGGCGCATGCGCGTCCGCATGGTCGACGTCACCTCCGATCGCTACAAGATCGCACGCAGCTACATGCTCCGCCTCAAGGCCGAGGACCTCGAGGATCGCGTCGAGCTCGCGCACATGGCCGCGGCCGCGAACATGACGGCCCCGGAGTTCAAGCAGCGCTTCGGCTACCTCGTCGAGAACGAGCCGCGCCAGAGCATCGTGCCGATGAAGGCCGCCAAGCCGAGCGCCTGAGCAGCACGCGCTACTTTTTGAAGAGCTTCCCGAACAGACCGCCGAGCGTCTCGGGCTGCGCGGGCTTGCCACCGGGACGGCCACCGCCGCTGCCGCCGCCCGGCGGCGGCTTCGACTGACCGCCACGAATGTTGTGCAAGCGAACCTCGCGGAGCGCATCGAGGTTGCGTGGGTTCAGCTCCGAGGCCTTCTTGAAGTCCTTCATCGCCTTCGAGCCTTCGTCGATGCGCTTGAAGAGCATGCCTCGCCAGAAGTACGCGCGCTCCGAGTTCGCGTTCATCTTGATGCAACGATCGAGTACGGCGATCTTCTCGAGCGTCTTCTCTCGGCCGATCCACTCCGCCTTCTGGGAGTCCAGCCACGTGACCATCGCGAGGTAGTCAGCCTGCTCGGGATCGAGCGCGAGCGCCTTCCGGGCAAGCTCGTGCGCCTGCGCGGTGTCATTGCGCTTGAGCATGATCTCGGCCTTCTGGAACTCCGTCGCCGCCTCGAGGATCGCGTGGATCTTCGCCTGGTCGTCGGGAGTCGCGCCGCCGTCCTTCAGCAGCGTCATGTACTCGGCGCGCCGCTCGGCATCGCAGAGCGTCGCTTGAGCCTCGGTGAGGTGCGTGAAGACCTTGCTGCACGCGTCCTTCACTTCCATGAGCGCGGTCGGGAGGCGATCGGGGTGCCACACCTTCGCGAGGCCGAAGAAGGCCTTCTGCACGACCTCGGGCGTCGCGTCGCGCTCGAGACCGAGCATCTGGAAGTAGTCCTGCCCGGAGATCTGCGCCGCGCGCTCGAGGATCTTCTGCTTGAGCGAGCTCTGTTCGGCGGTGAGGTTCGGCGAGCTCCCCGTCGCCTCGGGTACGACGCTCGGCGACGACGGCGGCATCGCCGGCGCGGACCCCGGCGCGACCGAGGCGCCCGCGATCATCGGCGACGAAGAGGGCGCTGCGGGCGGCGGCGCCGATCCCGACGATGGGTAGCCACCGTCGTGCGTCATCATCGGCCCGGGCATCGAGGACTGGATCGTCGTGTTGATCATCGAGGCGATGTCGAGCCCGAGCCCGCCGCCACCCCCCTCGTCGGCCTGGGGCAGTCCGGAGATCACGGGGGCCATCGGAGCCATCGGGATGGCAGGGTTGTTCTGGTTGTAGGCGGCGTCCGGCAGCGGGATGGGCTGCGGGAGCGGGCTCGCGATTCGCCCGTCGGAGGCGCTGCGGGCGACCGGCCCTTCTTCGATGATGAGCGGCGCACGCATCGCCGGCTTCGCCTGGAGCTGCACGCGCGCGAAGGCCTGACCACTGGGTGGCGCCATCGCACCCGGGGCCAGTCCGGGCGCGCTTCCCGGCGCGCGCGGCGCTTGTTGTGGCTGCTGCGGCCTCATCGAGGGCGTCTCGACGAGGTCGACCTGCTTCGTGATCACGAGCGTGTAGATGAGTAGCTGCGCGGCGCTCGGGCCGATGACCTTCGAGTTGGCGAGGTCGACGATGCGCATCGGCCGCTGCCGCAGCAGCTCGAGTGCGCCGACTTCGACGCGCGTGAACTGGAAGCGGTCGAGGTTCGCGGTGGGCGCCACGCGCACCGCGGACTGGCCGACGCGACGGAGCGTGGCATCGACATGCTCCCACGCGGGAGCCTGCCTCACGCCGCGCCAGAGGGCGGGGAAGGGGTCGAGCGGCGTCGGCGGACCGCCGTAGCCAGCGAGCGCGTCGAAGTTGTCGTAGTACGAGAACACCGTGTCGGCGGTGAGGCCGAAGAGATGCTCGATCTTGCGGTCGAGCTGCGCGCGCACGCCGGCCTCGACCCGCGCTTCGTCGCAGACGCCGAGCTCCTTCAGGACCTGCCCCATCAGCCGCCCCGGGGCCTGGGCGATGCGCTCGTGCGCAGCTCGCACGGCGTCGCCGGGGACGATGCCGAGCTCGGCCATGATGTCGCCGAGGAAGTGCACCGGCTCCGAGAGTCGGATCTTCGCGGGCACGCCGCCGACCACGAGGATCGTCGCGAGCGACGTCGCGCCGAAGTGCAGCTCGAACGTCCCCGTCAGCGCTCGTTCGAGCGCGTAGACGAGCAGGTGCGGGAAGGGCGTCTTCGCGAACGATCCCTGCGCAGTGGGGGCAGTGGGCGGAGCTTGCATCGCCGCAGCCAGAAGAGTCTACACAGGTCGCGTGGCAATACGCGAGAGGGGTCGGTGTAGGCGTTTGCGGTTTTTCCTCCGCAGCTCGTCCAGCACCCGGCAGATCGCCTTTTCCGCGTCAAAGCGATTCCTCGGCATGGCACAATCGCCACCGAGCACCCTCGCTCCCTCCCATGTCGATCAGGTCGAGCGCGCCGAATCCCACCGGCATCCCCAGCCAGATCGCGCAGTTCGAGATCGTCAGACGGCTAGGGGCGGGCGGCATGGCCGAGGTGTTTCTCGCGAAGAAGCGAGGCGCCGAGGGCACGTTCAAGGTCGTCGTCGTCAAGCGGATCCTTCCCGCCTTCACGACCTCGCGCCGGTTCCGCTCGATGTTCATCGACGAGGCGCAGCTCGCGACCCGTCTGAACCACCCGAACGTCGTCCAGGTCTACGAGTTCTCGAACGAGGGTGACGAGGGGCACGTCCTCGCCATGGAGTGGGTCGAGGGCTGCGACCTCGGCCACCTGATGAGCGCTGCGAAGGCGAAGGGCCAGCTCATTCCGCCGTGGGCCTCGGCGTGGATCATCGCCGAGGCCGCGAAGGGGCTGCACTACGCCCACGAGAAGCGGGACGAGGGCGGAGCCCCGCTCGACATCGTCCATCGCGACGTGAGTCCACAGAACGTCCTGCTCTCGTTCGAGGGCGTCGTGAAGATCGCCGACTTCGGCATCGCCAGCGCGCGTCTCACCGACGAGGAAGAAGGCGTCCTCAAGGGCAAGTACGGGTACATGTCGCCCGAGCAGGCGCGCGGCGAAAAGGTCGATCGCCGCGGCGACCTCTATGCGCTCGGCGTCATCATGTGGGAGTGCCTCACCGGCCGCCCGCTGCACGGTGGCCTCGGCGGGGAGGCGCTCCTCGACATCGTCCGCTCGGGCAACGTCGAGCCGCCGAGCACGTACGTGCGCGACATCCCCGAGGAGCTCGAGACGATCGTCCTGAAGCTCCTCGCGCCGAAGGCCGTGGATCGCTACCCGACCGGGCGCGACGTGGCGGCCGCCATCGGCCGCGCGATGTTGCAGAAGCAGGTCTTCGTCGACGCCGCGACGCTCGAGACGACGCTCGCCTCGTTCGTGCCGCGCGATGAGCCCGCGCTGCCTGCGAGCGATCTACCGCCCGAGCACCACACGCAGGCCGCAGCCCCACATGCTCTCTCGGGAGGGAGTGAGGGCAGCCGGAGCGGCTCTCGTCCGCCGATGGGATCACAGCCTCCACAAGCGGGGCGGAAGAGCTCACCGCCGAGCGCCGCCGGCTCGCGAAGGCCCGAGGCGCGCGAGGTCCGTCACGTCGCGATCGTCACGCTCCGCCTCGTCGAGCCGGGCGCCGACGATACCGGCGCCAACGTGCACCTCACGGACGAGGAGCGGCGCAAGCTGGTGCGCGCGCTCGAGCGTTCGCGCGGCCTGCTCGGCGACATGGCTTACAAGCGCGGCATGCGCTGGGTGTGGACCAGCGATCTCGAGGCGCGCGCGATCGCCGGGCTCGGTCCCAAGCCCGCGAAGGCCGCCTCGGACGCCGCGTGGCTCGCCGTCGAGACGCACGAAGCCATCGACGCCATCAAGGAGGACCTGCCGGCGCCGATCGGCGCGTCGCTCTCCATCGTGCGCGGTATCGCTTCGGGCACGCGCGATCCCGAGGGCAACCTCGTTCGCTACGTCCTCCATGATCCGGTCACGTATCTCGCCGACGTCCTCGCGCGCGCGACGCCGGCGAAGGGGACGTTCGTAGCGGGGGGCGTCTACCGGCTCGTACGGCGCGATTTTCGGTGGGGTGATGCACCCACGCTCGATCTGAAGTCCGACGTCGGCGTGCCCGAGCGCGTGCAGAACCTGCCGCCGACGATGCGCATCTACGCGCTCGAGCGCTCGCTCTCGCGCGAGGAAAAGGCGGCCGAGCAGGCGAACGCGCAGAACGATCTGATCGGCCGCGACGCCGAGAAGGCCGAGCTGCACGGCGCGTATCACGGCGCCGTGAACGGACCGGGCGGCGGGATCGTGTCGTGTCGCGCGATCGTCGGTGAGCTCGGCATCGGCAAGACGGCCCTGCTCGCGACGTTTCTCTCGGAGCTGCCGCCCAACGCGAGGCTCGTACGCGTCGAGTGCACGCCCGTGCGTATGGAGGTCCCCTACAGCGCGCTCGCGGACCTCGTTCGCGATGCCATCGGCGCGAGCGGTGACGAGTCGTACGACGAGATCGCGCACCTCATCGCGCGCGCGGGAGGCGGCGCGGCGCAGCCCGACGTGACGAACCCGATGGTCGCGCGCCTCGCGGAGATCGCCGCGAACCAGCAGTCCGCTCACGGGCCGCAGTCCTCGGGCGAGGACGAGGACGCACACTACCGGAAGAAGGTCCTCGTCAGCGGCGCGCGCCATCTCGTCGCGGCGATCGCGCTCGATCAGCCGCTCGTGCTCGTCATCGAGGGGCTCCAGTGGGCCGACAAGCCGACGCTCGATCTGGTCGCCGAGATCCTGAAGACGCCCGATCCCTTGCCCGTTCTGCTCGTGCTGGTGACGCGCCCGGACGACCGCGTGTCGCCGCTCCTCGAGGGCAAGGTCCGCATCGAGCTCCACGCGCTCTCGAGCGAGGAGCAGATCCGCCTCGTCGAGGCACGCCTCTCGGTGCGCGAGGGCGTACGGCAGGTATGCGCCGAGCTGATGCCTCGCGTCGGCGGCAATCCGTTCTACCTCCTCGAGATGATCGACGCATTGCTCGAGCGTGGCGTCCTCGAGATCCGCGACGACGCGCTCATCCGTCCGCACGGGGCCGACCTCGACTCGATGGGCTTGCCCTCGACGCTCGAGCAGCTCCTCGCGGATCGGATCCAGGAGCTGCCCGGGCCCGAGCACGTGATCGTCGACTGGCTCGCGATCGCAGGCGGGCCGCTCGGGCTCGCGGATCTCGCGAAGCTGAACGCGCGCGCCGCGCAGCATCGCGGCGCCGAGCCCGAGCCTTCGGGCGGCGACGTGGTGAGGAGCGCGCTTCGCGCGAGCGAGGACGCGATCATGCGGCTCTGCGCGCGCGGGCTCTGCGACCGCAAGGGCGACGTCCTCGATTTTCGCCATCCGCTCACCCGTGACGTCGCCTACGCCGCGCTCGACACGATGACGCGCTCGCGGATGCATCGCGCGCTCGGCCAGCACCTCGCGGACACGTCGCTCGCGCGCGGCGTCTCGGCCGCCATCGTCGCGCGTCACCTCGTGAAGGGCGACGCGCCTGAGAAGGCCGCGCATTTCTACGAAGAGGCCGCAAATGCAGCGCGAAACGCGTACCAGACGCAGCTCGCGATCCGTTACTACCTGCGCGCCGCGCAGCACCTCGCCACCGACGACCCGCACATCATGGCGGTCCACGAGGCGCTCGAGGCGATCTTCCGCGTGCTCGGCCGGAAGCGAGAGCGCGTGCGGCACCTCGAGATCATGCGCGCGACGGCCAAATCACTCGCGACGCCGCGCGCGGCTTGCCTCGCGCTCCTTCGCACCGCCCGCTACGACCTCGACGAGGGCCATCTCTCGCACGGCCTGCCGGTCGCGAAGAAGGCTGCGGGGGTCGCCCACTCCGCGCAGTACCCGAACTTCGAGATCGAGGCCGAGCTCCTGGTCAGCGAGCTCTCACGCGAGCTCGGCGACGTGCAGGGCGCGCTCGCCGCCAGCGATCGGGCCCTCGCGGCCTGCAATCCGAAGGTGAACCCCGGCGTCCCTGCCCGCGTACGTGCCGACGTGCTCCGCACGCGCGGCGTTCTCCTCCGCCGCGTCGGCCGCGTTCGCGAGGCGGTCGACGCGTACGTCGAGGCGATCGGAGTCTTTCGCAAGGTCGGTGCGCGTCGTCAGGAGGCGCGCGCGAAGAACGCGCTCGCGTACGCGATGTTCGTCCAGGGCCGCTACGAGGACGCCATCGCGCTTGCGCTCGAGTCGATCCGCATCGACCTCTCGATCGGCGGCCGCTTCCAGCTCGCGAAGACGCTCACCAACATCGGCCACTCCTATGCGCGGCTCGGCGACATGGCGCGCGCGCAAGCGTACCTGAAGCGCGCGCGTGAGGCTCACGAGCGCTACGGCGATCAGGACGGTCGAGCCGACACGCTGCTCGTGAGCGCCGAGGTGCTCCTCGAGCTCGGCGAGGCCGAGGGCGCCGACGCGTACGTGAAGGAGGCGATCGGGATCTCCGCGGCCACCGGCAACGCCTACGACATGACCCACGCCGCGGTGGTGGCCGCCGCGGTCGCGCGCTATCGCCGCGATGCCCCGACCGCGATCGCGAACGCCGTCTCGGCGCGTCGCAGCGCGGAGCAGCAGGCGCTCGTCGCCTATCACTTCTACGCGTTCGCGGTCGAAGCCTCGGCGCGCGTCGATGCGGGCGAGGTCCACGCCGCCACGCTCCTCGCGACGACGGCGCTCGGCGCCGTCGAGGCCCTCCAGGGCTGCGAATATGGCCTCGAAATACGTGTCTTGTGCGCCGATGCCCTCAAGCGCGCGGCGTCGCCGCAGGCTCCGGCCGCGAGGCAGCGCGCCGTCGACTACGCCACCGCGCTCATGAGCACCATCCGCGATCCGCGCTTGTCCCGCCGGTTCGCCGAGCGACCGCTGGTGACGACGCTCTTCGACAGCACCCCGATGCCCCATGCGATAGTGGAAGGCGAGCGATGACCCAGCGCGTTTCGATTCCAGGGAAGCAGCGTCGCACGGCGATGATTCTCTCCGGCGGCGGGGCGCGAGGCGCCTACGAGGTCGGCGTCCTCTGGTACATCTTCGACGACCTTTCGCGGATGCGCGGCGCGCCGCCCAAGATCGACGTGCTCTGCGGAACGAGCGTGGGCGCGATCAACGCGTGCTACCTCGCGGCCCACCTCGCCGACCCTGTCCTCGGCATGCGCCGGCTCGTTCACCTCTGGAGCGAGCTTCAGCTGACGCGTGTGCTCGGCTTCGGCGCGAAGCAGCTCGGAGGCATTCCGCGCCTCCTCATGGGCGGCGGTCAGATGGGCACCGGCCTCTTCGACGTCCGTCCGATGGCCGAGCTCGTCCAGCGCGAGGTGAGCTGGCGCGCGCTCGCGCGTGCGATCCGGAAGAAGCAGCTGCGGGCGCTCACTGTCTCCACTACGGAGGTCTCGACGGGCCGCACCGTCGTCTTCATGCAGACGGCGCCCGATGTCGACATCCCGCAGACGGCACCGCCTCGGACGCTCTTCCGCGCCGATCACATCGGCCCGCACCACGCCCTCGCGAGCGCCGCGATCCCGATGCTCTTCCCGCCGGTGAAGATCGATGACGAGCTCTATCTCGACGGCGGGCTCCGCCAGAACACGCCGATCGCCCCCGCGCTGCGGCTCGGCGCGACGCACATCTTCGCGATCGGAAGCTCGCGCGAGGTGCAAGGCGTCGTTACCAAGGAAGGGCCGCTCGGCGCAAACGCGCGCGCTCCTGGCGCGGCGTTCCTGCTCGGCAAGGTGCTGAACGCATTCTTGCTCGACCACGTCGACGTCGATATCGAGCTCCTCAACCGGCTAAACCACGTCATGCTCGACGGCGAGCTCGCGTTCGGCTCGGAGTTCGTGAATCAGATGTCCGAGGCCGCGATCGAGCGCA
>JANXVA010000400.1 GCA_025351875.1 Myxococcales bacterium
GTGGAGGCGGCCTTCACGAGCCTGATCGAGCGCCTCGGTCATGATCGCGCGGGACAGCCCTGCGATCTTGATGTCCATCTGGATTGCCGTGATGCCCTTGGCAGTTCCGCAGACCTTGAAGTCCATGTCGCCGAGGTGATCCTCGTCGCCGAGGATGTCGCTCAGGATGGCCTTGCGCTTGCCGTCCGTGATGAGACCCATCGCGATGCCTGCGACCGGCGCCTTGATCGGCACGCCGGCGTCCATGAGCGCGAGGCAGCCGCCACAGACCGCGGCCATCGACGACGAGCCGTTCGACTCGAGCGTCTCACTGACGATGCGGACGGTGTATGGGAACTTCTCCTGCTCCGGCATCATGCGGGAGATCGCGCGTTCGGCGAGGGCGCCGTGCCCGATCTCACGACGACCGGGGCCGCGCATCGGCTTGGTCTCGCCGGTCGAGAACGGAGGGAAGTTGTAGTGGAGCATGAAGCGCTTCCAGCGCTCGCCGGTGAGCGCGTCGATCTTCTGCTCGTCGCTCGAGGTGCCGAGCGTCGCGGTGACGATCGCCTGCGTCTCTCCGCGCTGGAACATCGCGGAGCCGTGGACGCGGGGCAGGAGGCCTACTTCGGTCGCGATCGCGCGGACGGTGTTCATCGCGCGGCCGTCGATGCGCTTGTTCTCGCTGAGAACGTACTCGCGGACGACGACGTACTTACGCTCCTCGAACTCGGCCTTGATGAGCTTCTCGTGCTCGGCGAACTTCTCGGCGCCGAGCTTGGCGGTGATCGCCTCGGTCATCGCGTTCTTCGCGGCCTTGTAGCCGTCGTAGCGCTTCTTCTTGTCCTTGATGAGCGAGGACTCGACGATCTGCTTGTCGACGAGGGCGGGGATCATCGCGGCGACGTCGGCGGGGAGCTTCTTCGGCTCGAAGACGCGCTTGACCTTGCCGACGGCGGCGCGGAGCTTCTCGATGAGCTGCAGGATCGGCTGGGCGGCCTCGAACGCGAAGAAGAGCGTGTCGATGAGCTCCTTCTCGCTGGCCTCCGCGGCGCCGCCCTCGACCATGACGATCGCGTCCTTGGAGCACGCGACGACCATGTCGATGTCGGCCGCGGCCTGCTGCTCGTAGGTCGGGAAGATGATGTGCTCGCCGTTCACGCGCGCGACGCGAACGCCGGCAAGGGGGCCGTCCCACGGGATATCGGAGATGTGGAGGGCGGCGCTCGCGCCGCAGAGGGCGAGGATGTTCGTCTCGTTGATCTTGTCGGCCGACAGCACGGTCGCGATGATCTGCGTGTCGTTCCTGAAGCCCTCGGGGAAGAGCGGACGGCAGGGGCGGTCCATGAGGCGACAGGTGAGGATCTCCTCGTCGCGCTGGCGCGCCTCGCGCTTGAAGAAGCCGCCGGGGATCTTGCCCGCCGCGAACGTCTTCTCGACGTACTCGCAGGTGAGGGGGAAGAAGTCGAGGCCGGGGCGCTCGTCGCCGCTGACGGCGGTGACGAGGACGACGGACTCGCCGTAGCTGATGAGGATCGAGCCGTGCGCCTGCTTGGCGAGACGACCGGTCTCGAAGGTCAGCGGCTGGCCGTTGATGGTGACCGATTCACGAACGAAGGACATGGTGACTAGCGCTCCTGAGCGCATACCGCGTGCGTGCGGCTCGACGCCGGCCAGCTCGGTTGTCCTTGTGTCCTCGGTTCATGCCCGCGAAGCGCGCGCGTCGTGAGCATGAATCGAAGAGCAAGGAAAAGAGAGTCTGCTCCGGGGGTAACTGCGAGAAGCTGGGTGTGCTGAAACGAGAAAGGGGACGGTGTGACCCGCCCCCTTTCGGAGAGACTTACTTGCGGAGGTTGAGCGCCGAGACCGTCTTGCGGTAGCGGTCCAGGCTCGACTTCTTGAGGTAGCTGAGGAGCCGGCGACGCTTCGAGACCATCTTGAGGAGACCACGACGCGAGTGGTGGTCCTTCGCGTGCGTCTTGAAGTGCTCGGTCAGGTAGGAGATGCGCTCCGTGAGGAGGGCAATCTGGACCTCGGGCGAGCCCGTGTCGGTCTCGTGGGTGCGGAACTTGTCGATGAGCTCCGACTTTTTCTCGGTATGAAGAGGCATCTGCTTGGAAACCTTCAGTGAAGGCACCCCCTAGTACCCCGCCTCGCCAGAAGGGCGAGAAGCGAAGGAACCAAGTAGGGCCGCGTGTGCAACCACGGGAAGCCCCGTGAAGCCGGCGCAGTATAGGCGCGGGATTTCCCACGTCAACAGCCCCCTTAGGCGGTACGATCTGGGCCTCGGTACCCTCGAATGTGCCCGCCTTCTACCCCTTCTCTGGCCGGCAGAGCCGGTCAGCCATCCGTCGGCGAGGCCGCCCCGACGGAAAATGGCGACACGGAGCGGCCGCCCGCGGGCGTGGCGGGCGGACCTGGCGAGCGGGCCTTCGGCGCTGAGCCGAGCTCTGGCGTGGCGCCTGCTGCCGTCGGCACCAGTGACCCTGGCGAGCTCGCCGACCGCACCGAGGTTGGAGCGCCACCCGACCCTGCGATGATCGCCGCCGTCGTCGCTCGGCCTGCCAGTGCACCTCAGCCTGCTGCGCCTCGGCGCGCGCCGCCGGTCCCCTCATCGGCTCGGGAGGGCCTGGCGCGTCCGCCGACGGGGCCGCTCGGGCGCGACCCGTCGAGTGGGCGACTCGCGGCGGCGGCTCCCTATCGACCCGCCGCCGTGCTGCCTGCGTCGGGTCCGCACCCTGCGGCACCTCCCGCCAGCTCGGCGCGCATGCCTGCAGCACCCGCTTCCGCCGAAACGAAACCTTACGTCGCGCCTGCTCCCGCGCCGCGCGTCGCGACCATGCTCCACCTGGGCGCGCCGGCGATCACGGCGCCGTCGCCGCCGATGACCGGCTCGGCCACGATCCCTGCGCCGCCCATCTCGTCCGAGGAGCGCGCGGCGGGCCCCGACGTCGTCATCTCGCTCGTCTCGCGCGAGAGCACGAGCCTCGGCGTCGCGCCGGAGGTGCCGCTCACGAGGCTGTGCCCCGCGTGCGACACGCGTTACCCCGCAGATTTCGTCGTCTGCCCGCGCGACGCGAGCCCGCTCGTCGACGTCGCCGCCGCTGACGCCAACGTCGACCCGCTCATCGGCAAGCTCCTCGGCGAGACCTATCAGATCATCCGCGTCATCGGCGAAGGCGGCATGGGGAAGGTCTACGAGGCGAGACACCTCCGCTTGAAGGAGCGTCGCTTCGCCGTGAAGACGCTCCACTCGGACCTCGCGACCAACCACGAGATCGTCGCTCGCTTCATGCGCGAGGCGGAGAGCGCGAGCTCGCTCTCGCACCCGAACGTCGTCGATGTCTTCGATGTTCACCACCTCCCTGACGGGACGCCCTATTTCGTCGGTGAGTTCGTCGAGGGCGACGAGCTCGCGACGTACGTTCAGCGCAAGGGAGCGCTCCAGCCGCGCATGGCGGCCGTCGTCGGTCGTCAGGTGTGCAGCGCGCTCGCGGCAGCGCACGCGCGCGGCATCGTCCATCGGGACATGAAGCCCGAGAACATCATGCTGCTGGAGGGCTCGAGGGACGCCGTCGCGTCCGGCGAGGTCCACGCGGTGACGGTGAAGGTGCTCGACTTCGGCATCAGCAAGGCCGGTGGCAGCGACCGAACGCACCTCACGCGCACCGGCATCATCATGGGAACGCCGAGCTACATGTCGCCCGAGCAGGCCCGCGGCAAGCCGGTCGATCTCCGCGCCGACATCTACTCGACCGGCGCCGTTCTCTACTTCGCGCTCACCGGCAAGAGGCCGTTCGACTCCGACGACCCGACGTCGACGATCTCGATGGTCCTGACGCAGGACCCGCCGCGCCCGCGATCCCTCGACCCGAGCATCCCCGAAGCGCTCGAGCTCATCGTCCAGAAGGCGATGGCGAAGGAGGCTCGCGATCGCTACCAGACGATGGGCGAGCTCGCGAAGGCGCTCGCCCTGTTCGAGGACGGCGGCCGTTCCTCGCTGATCCAGGTGCCATTCGTGAGCGAAGCGCCGTCGGGGCTGGAGCTGAGCGGCGCCGTGCGCGCGTTCGACATCGCGAAGCGGATGTTCTCCACGTCGCCGCCGGGCCAGTCGTCGAGCCTCGCGCGCGTCGCGCGTCCCACCATCACGGTGGCGAGCGCGGTGCTCGGCACCTGGCTGGTCGGCGGCACGACGGCTGCGCTCGCGGGGCTCGTCCGCGTCCTTCACGACGACGAGGTCACGCTCACCGAGAGCGTGCTGCTCGTCGTCGGCTGCCTGTTCGCCGCGGCGACGCCCATCGCGCTCTACGTGCTGCACGTGAAGAAGGTGATCTGGCCGAACAGCGTGCGGGCGCTGCAGCTCGCGAGCGACCTCAAGCGGACCGCGGCGGCGGCGCTCGTCACGTACGGCGGGCTCTCGATCGTCGCGCGTATCGCTCACACCGTGCTCTGGCGCAGCTCGAAGGGGCTCGCGAGCGGGTGGTGGGATATCGCGCTGTTCCTCGTGAGCGTCTTCGCGGCTGCGACGGTCGGCGGGTTTGCGCCGCTGGTTCGCAACATGCGGCGCCGTCGCGCCGGGTGAGCGGCGCGCGCCTGTGAGCGACGAATGGGCGTTTGCGTGCGCGGCGTGTGGTGCCCGATTGCCGGCCGCGTTTCCGGGGGCGAGTCTCGTGTGCTCATGCGGCCATCGTCTCGAGGTGCTCGGCGCATCGCCGGCGGGCCGCGAGTCTAGCCGCGGGCGCCTGCCGGAGGTCGCCGCGGGGCCGTATCGGTCCGCCTCTCCGTCGCACGAGCCCGTACAGAGCGCGACGTGCCCGTTCTGCGGCAACGAGTGTCCGCCGATGGTGCGTATCTGCCCGCATTGCGACGTGCGCCTCGAGAACGTGCGATGCCAGCGGTGCTTCTCGCTCCAGGCGCCCGGGACGTTCGCGTGTACACGCTGCCGACAACCTCTCGAGCTCGAGCCGATGCTCGACGCGACCGACGGGCCGTGTCCGCGCTGCCATCATCCCCTCGAGGCCGCGCCGGGTGACCTCGGGCGCGCGCACGAGTGTCCGAGGTGCGGCGGCATCTTCGTCCCGCGCGAGGCGCTCGCGGAGATCCTGTGCGCCGCGGAGCTGGGCGGGGCGCTGCGCGACCTCCCGGCGAAGCCGCTCTCCGAGCTCGGCGGGTGGTCGGTCGAAGCCGGTACGTTCGGGAGCCCGGACGCCATTCACTACGTCTCTTGCCCGCAGTGTCACAACGCCATGAACCGCGTGAACTTCGGCAAGGCCTCCGGGGTGATCCTCGATGTCTGTAAAGCGCACGGAACATGGTTCGACGCGGGGGAGCTCACCCGCGTCGTCGCCTTCGCCGGCGCGGGAGGCTTCGAGCGCGCGCGCGAGCGGCTCGACACTCGCGAGTCGAGAGGCTTGCCGAGCGACGCTGTCATTCAGCTCACGAGGATCGCGAGTGAGGAGCGGAGCGCGAGCGCGCGCCTCGAGCGCTGGCGTGATCTGCTGTTCGACTTCTTCCGCGGGTAGGCGTGGATCGGCAGACCTCCACGAGGAACGCAGCGCGACCTCTCGCACGAGGCCAAGTGCGCGAAAGGACACGTCGTTGTCCAGTGTAAGGGAGGGTACGACAAATGCATCCTCGCCGGCATGGAAGACCGGACCGTGCTCCGCGTGCGTGAGGAGAAGGCGCCGACGTGGGCGATGATGGCGCCGCTTCTCTACCTCTTCGCGTCCGCCGCCGCCGTGCGAGCGTGCGTGCTCGACCGGAGCATCGACGTCGGCCTCGCGGGGTTGCTCGTCGCGGTTGGTCTCGCGCCCGCGTTCGTCCTGCCGGCGATCTTCTCGACGCGCGGCACCAACCTCGAAGCTTCGGATGGCGGGCTCCTCGTGGGCGGCCGCCTGGTGAAGTTCAACGACGTGCGTCTCGCTCGGGCCGACCGCGGTAGGGCGCGCCTGCTCGTCGACACGCGCAACGGCGACACGCGCACGTTCATCGTCGCCTCCTACAAGGACGCGCAGAGGCTGATGTCGCTTCTCCCGCCGGCTAGCGCCCCCGCCGGCCTCCTGGCCGCCTGACAGAGACGAGATCACACGGAGACTCGAAGCTCCGAGCCTCCGTGTGAAATCTCGGAGCTCGGCTCGCTAGAAGCGGGCCTGGACGGCGACGGCGGAGCCGACGCGGTTCGGGCTCTGGAAGACGCGGAGCGAGGCGGTGCCTTCGCTGGGGTCGCGAACGACGAGCGTTCCGTTGTTGTCGCGAATGAGCTGAACCCACGCGACGACCGCGAACATGTCCGAGATGTCCCACCGAAGCGCGAGACGCGCCTGGACGATCGCCGAGCGATCCTTGTTGTAGGGCAGGATCGACTCGTCGCCCTGCTGGCGGACGACGATCACGCGCTGCGCGGGCGCGCCGCCGTCGGTGAACTCGCTGCGGAACGTCGCGGGGAGCTGGAGACCGGCGCCGATGCCGGGCGTGAGGTGCGCGGCCGGGAAGTGGTAGTCCGCTCCGATCGACCCGAAGAGCTCGGCGTCCGTCTTCGCGCTCGAAGGCAGCGTCTCGAACGGGATGAAGCCCGGGACATTACGAACCACGAAGTTCAGCTCTCGGTAGATGCCCGTTGCGCTGAACCGGAGATAGCCCGCCTTGATGACGCCCTGGACGGCCGCGCCGCGCGCCGCCTGATCCTTGACCGCGCCGGCCGTGTCGAAGTCCTTGAGGTGCTGCTGCAGCCAATCGAGCTCGGCGCTGACGCTGAAGCCGAACTGATTTGCGTCGTACTTCTCGGGCTTGAACAGGATGAGCGGCTTGTTCGGGTCGTTCCGGTAGAGGAGGAAGTCGACCGACTGCGGAACCGGCATTCCCTGGTGGAACACGATGCGACCAGAGCCGCCGTACGTGTAGACGTTCTTGCCGCGTACATCCTCGAGGTCGAACTTGCCCTGCTGGAAGTAACCGCCGCCGACGTCGAGGTGGAGGTTGTCGATCGGGTCGGCGCCGGCGCCCGCGAGAAAGCCGTAGTTGACCTCGCCCACGCGCACGGTCTCGACGTCGTTCTCGCCACCGGGAGAGAGCACCTTCTCCGGCTGGATGATCGTGGCCGTCTTGAAGCCGCCGAAGATGTAGAATTTCTCGGCGTCGTACTGCACCTTGAGGCCGGGAGCCGCGCCCTGGATGCGCGGGAAGATCGACTGGTTGATCGACGCCGCGGTACCGCCCCAGGAGAGATCGTAGAGGTAGCCGAGGCGGAAGCGATCGGTGTCGAGCGGGAAGAAGACCGCCGAGAGGCCCTCTTTCTCCGTCGCGCCGGTCTGGTAGTGCAGGCGGAGGTAAGAGCCCGAGTCGTAGACGGCGGCGTTGAGGTTGCCGGTGTTCGCCGCGAGCTGCGCGAGGTCGAAGCGCATGACGAGCGCCGCTTCCGTCGTCAGGTGATCGATGAACGCGGGGAGCTTCTTGTACATCACGAGGTGCGTGATGTTCTCGCGGCCGGAGAAGCGCGAGTTCAGGTTGTCGAAGAAGAGCCGGTACTGCGACCGCTCGCCGACGCCGAAGGTCGGCGAGAGCGGGATGAGCTCGCCGGTCTTGTGGAGGAAGTCGTCGTCACCGAACGTCCAGGTGAGGCGCGTGTCCATGAACCCGCGACCTTCGGAAGCGCCGGGAGGAGGAGAGCCGGCGGCGCGCGCGCCCGCAGTGCCGCTGAGGTCGGTGGCGTCGGCCGGGGTCGGCGTGCCCGTGCCCGTCGTCGGAGCAACGGTGGTCGGGGGTCCGTTCGGCGTGCCCAGGTCCACGCCGGGCGTCGTGCCGCCAGCAGCGCCGGTGCCAGTGCCGGTGCCGACAGTCCCCGTCGCGGTGCCGTTCGGCGTCGTGGCGGTTCCCGTGGCGGGCGTGGTCGGCGGGGTCGCGGCAGGCGGCTGGGCCGTCTGCGCGAACGCCAACGCGGGGACCATCAAGACGGCCGGCGCGGCGAGCCACGCGAGACGACGGAAGAACGTGCGGCTGCCTTGCTGCATCGAGCGGAGCTCCGGAAGGGACGCGTGAGAAGCGCGGTTGGGGACGGCGGCGGTGGAAGCGACGGTGCGGGTTTCGGGGTTCATGCGGGCCGTGCGCTTACTGCGGGTTGTTTTCGAGGAACGTTCGAGGGAAGACGCACGCGAGAGGCGGCGGCTCCTTGATGCTTGGATTGGTCGGGTCGACCTTGCGGCAGGCCTTCGCCCCGTCGTTGAGCTGCACGCACGTGAAGTCCTGGGGGAAGCCGGCCTTCGTCGAGCAGTCAGCGTCGACCTTGCACACGCGGTCGCTCGGGAACGTCGCCGCTTTCACGTCGATCGTGATGTCGTCCTTGCAGCGCACCTCGATGGTGAACTGCGCGCCACCGGAGAAGAAGGTGAGCGTGCCGG
>JANXVA010000403.1 GCA_025351875.1 Myxococcales bacterium
TCCGCGCACCTCGCCGAGGAGACGCACGATCCGGCGCGCCGGACGCCTTGGGGCATCCTCACGAGCGTCGCCGTCAGCGCGGTCGCCGGATATCTCCTGCTGGTTGCCATCACGCTCGCCATCCGGGATCTCCCGGCCATCGCCGCGGACAAGCACGCCGCACTCACCGTCCTCCGCGTCGCGCTCGGCGACGGCTTCGGGCGCCTCGGCATGGGCCTCGCGCTGGCGGCGATGTGGTTCTGCGGCCTCTCCAGCGTGACCAGCGCGTCGCGGACCCTGTACGCGTTCTCCCGTGACCGGGGGCTCCCCTTCTCCTCCTTCATCAGCCGCGTCAGCCCGCGGACCCGCACGCCGATCGTCGCCATCGGCGTCGCGACGGTCGGCCCGCTGCTGCTCGTCCTCGGCACCGCACCGTTCTCCGACTCGCTGTTCGACGCCATGGCGAAGATGGCGACGATGAGCCTCTACGTCAGCTACGCGATCCCGATCCTGCTCGGCGCGGTCGCTCGCCATCGTGGCAAATGGAAGAGGATGGGACCGTTCCGCCTCCGCCGCTTCGGCGTGCTCGTCGCGTGGGTGGCCGTCGGGTGGAGCATCCTCGTGCTCGTCGTCTGCAGCCTGCCTCCGAACCGGCTTCCGGCGCTGATGCTCGCCGGCGCCGTCGTGGTGCTCGCGGCGCTCTACTTCGCCGTCGTTCGAAAGCAGTTCGAGGGCCCGCGAGTGAAGCTCGCGGCCCTCGAAGCGGGCGAATCAGGCGTGGCGTAACTCTCAGCGGCGAGGCGGCTGCGAGAAGCGCGAGTCGGCGGGGAACGGGCTGGCCGAGTCACGGAGGCGCGTCTCGCTCTCGGGGACGAACGAGTCGCCCTTCTCGCCGAAGAACGCGATGCCGATGACACCGACGTTGCGAGCGCTGCCGGTCTGGGCGGCATAGGAGTCGGCGACCGACGCGAAGCGGAAGGCGGCGACGGCGCTCGTGCTGGTGCGGAAGCCTTCGATCTCGAGCGTCGCGAAGGGCAGGAGCACGTAGCCTCGGCTGTCGAACGTGCCGGGCTTGCCGTTGATCACGTCGAGGCCGTCCACCGTACCGACCGCTTCGAAGCGATGGCTGGTGTGGTTCGTGAGGACGATCGAGTAGCGCTGACCCGCCTGGCCGATCACGAACGTGCGGTCACCGGCGCGCACGGCTTCGAGCGACTCGCCGTTCGCATCGCGGATGGCGATGGTGACGGCGCCGCCGCCCGTTGCCACGCTGCGCGCAGAGTCGCGTCGCGCAGCCACCGACGCGAGCGCGTCGACACCGCGGCGGTCGTTGTAGTTGAGCGCGGCGACCGCGAACGGGCGACCAGCCTCGCGAACGAAGCTGACGTCGTGAACGCGCGAGGTGCGCGCCTCACCGAACTCGGTGCCGAGGCCGGGGCGCTCGACGGGGGCCGGGGTGCTGGGCTCGAAGCGGCGCGTGCTCGAGTCGGCCGACGCGCCCGCCGAGCTCGTGGAGCGCGGCGCGGAGGCGGGCGGAGGCGAGGCGGCCGACTTGGCGGCGCCCTCGGACTGGACATTCACGTCGCTCGGCGCGTAGCCAGGCTGCGACTGGGGATAGCCGCCGTAGCCCTGAGCCTCGGGCGCGCTGGGAGAAGACTTGGCCCCGAGGCTGCTCCCGCCGCCGCAGCCCGCGAGGAAGAGGACCAGGCCGACGAACAACCAGAGCTTCCTGCTGACCTTCTTGCTGACCATCGCGTTCTCCATGCGGAAGAAACGCAGCGGTCAGACCGTTCTTACAGTCCGGCTTCGCGAGTCGTCAACCCGCCGAAACCACTCACAGAAGAGTCGCCAGAACGCTCTTCATGTGCGGTTCTTTGCCGAGCGAGGGCGGGAAATCGGGCGCGTCGGGCAGATCCTTCAGCTGGGCGAGCTCGAGCTTCTCGGTGTGCATCCCCTGGGCGACGAAGCGACGAAGCTTGCCGCGCGCGAGCCCTCGATGGTTGCAGCATGCAACGAGCTTCCCGTGCGGCGCGAGCACACGCGCGGCCATCGCGACGAGGTCGTCGTAATCGCTGTCGGCGACGAAGCGTCGCTTCTTGGTCGACGAGTAGCTCGGCGGATCGACGATGACGACGTCGAAGCGCTCCTTCTTCGTCGCCGCGCGAGCGAGCCACGCGAACACGTCCTCGGCGACGAACGAGTGCGCCGCGCTCGGACCGCTCCCGAGCGCGACACCGGCCGCCTCGAAGTTCGACCTCCCCCGCTCGAGCGCGAGCACGGAGGCGTCGACGCTCACGGTCCTTGCCGCGCCGCCGAGCGCCGCTGCCACGCTGAACCCGCACGTGTAGGAGAACAGGTTGAGCACGTGCGCTCCGCTCGACAGCTCACGCACGAGCCGGCGGTTCGGGCGCTGGTCGAGGAAGATTCCGGTCGAGAGTCCGTCGCCGAGGCGGACGCGATACGGCACGCCTTCCTCGCGGATCTCGATCTCCGCAGAGGGCGTCGGCGTACCGCGCACGGGGAGCGCGGGCGCGAGATCGTCGCGACGCGTGTCGACGAGGACATTCGCCTGCTTCGGCCTGAGCTTCAAGTAGATGCCGTCGAAGCCGAGCGCATGGAGGCGATCAAGGACGCGATCACGGCGAGCCGCCTCTTCCCAGATGCCGCCGACGTAGAGCTGAGCAACGAGGTGGTCGCCGTAGACATCGACCGCGAGCCCGGGAAGCGCGTCCCCCTCCTCGTTGACGAGACGGAACGCTGTGGTGCGCCGCTCCTCGGGATCGCGGAGCGCGCTCCGTCCGAGCGCCCAGCGCCGCTCGACCGCGAGCGCGAGTGCGCGATCGAGCGCGGGAACGTCGTCGTAGACCGAGGCGCCACGATCGCCGCGCGCGACGTACTCGACCATCTTCGGGCGTAAACGGCGTCGTGCTCCGGCGGCTGGACATGGCTTCTCCTGACCTCGCGATCAGCCCACCGGAGGCCTGTAGCGTTGGGAGC
>JANXVA010000446.1 GCA_025351875.1 Myxococcales bacterium
ATCGACTACACGGGCGAGTCGCGCCAGCTCCGCCAGGAGTCGGGCAAGTTCCTCCCGGCGATGGGCCTCGCGATCGTGCTCATCTTCCTGGTGCTGGCGGCGCAGTTCAATTCGTTCCGCGATCCGCTCGTCATCCTCGCAGGCTCGGTGCCGCTCGCGATGTTCGGCGCGCTCATCTTCACGTTCCTCAAGTTCTCGGGTCCGCCCGGCATGCGCTTCGCGCTCACGCAGGGCTGGACGACGACGCTCAACATCTACTCGCAGGTCGGGCTCGTCACGCTCGTCGGCCTCGTGTCGAAGAACGGCATCCTCATCGTCGAGTTTGCGAACGCGCAGCAGGAGAAGGGCGCCTCGAAGCTCGAGGCCATCAAGGCGGCGACCTCTACCCGCCTTCGCCCCATCCTCATGACGACGGTCGCGACCGTCGCCGGCCACTTCCCGCTCACGCTCGTGACAGGGCCCGGAGCCGTCGCCCGCAACTCGATCGGCGTCGTCCTCGTCGGAGGAATGGCGATCGGCACGATGTTCACGCTGTTCGTCGTCCCGTCGCTCTACATCCTGCTCGCCAAGGACCACCGCGTGGCGGACGCCAGCTCACGCGACAGCGGCGAGCGCGAGTCGGTCTCGTCTCGCCGAGTCCTCGAGGTCGAGAGCATCCCCGCCGAGTGAGCTTCAGTCGTGCGGGTGGTGCTCGCCGTCGTGCGCTCCGCCGCCGCGATGCGAGAAGCCACCTCCACCGATGAGCAGCTTGAAGTAACCGCCTCGTAGCTCCGCGCTCTCGGGCGCAGACGTGCCCGAGCTCGACTCCCACGCCGCGCGTTGGAGGGCCGAGAGGTAACCGAGCTCGGCGCCGACCATCAGTCCGCCGTTACCCCAGAAGACGAGGCGGCTCACGCGCAGGCCGAGCTCGCCCGTGAGGAAGCCCGCCGTGTACTTGGTCTCGGCGCCGCGACCGATGCTCTCGTTGGCGTAGATCGGAAGCGGATTAGCACCCGCGTTCGACACCTTGAGGGAGTAGCCGAAGCCGCCCACGCCGACGAAGGGCACGACGAGCCAGTGAGGGCTCGCCACCAGCGCGTAGCCAACCTCGCCGCCGCCGCCGATGCCGCTCAACTTGGCCGCCCCGCGGCTCGAGTTCGGGGTATCAACGATGAGCCCGAAGCCCTTGGCTCCGACCCAGAGGCGATTGAGGAGGACGCCGCCGCCGCCACCGAAGACGAAGCCGGTCGGCGCAGCGTCGTAGCCGCCGCCGAGCGCGCTGCTCTGCGAGAGCGTCGTCTGCATTGCGGAGAAGCCGCCCGTCATCAGTCCGACGGACGCGTAGCCGAGCCCGCCGAAG
Organism: Myxococcales bacterium; assembly: GCA_025351875.1. GTDB lineage: Bacteria > Myxococcota_A > Polyangia > Polyangiales > Polyangiaceae > Labilithrix. The sequence goes on from JANXVA010000446.1 coordinate 1,340, forward strand.
TAGGGGCGACCGCGCCCCATGTGGCCGCCCGCTTCGTGGCCGCCGCCATCATGAGCGCCTTCGCCCATGCGCGCGTCGTGACCGCCCTCTTCGTGCGCCTTCTGGCCTCCGCCGTGGTCGCCGTGCCCGTGACCGTGGCCGTGCCCGTCGCCGCCGCCGTGATGACGCCCGGGCTCGCCGGGTCCGGGCGGAGGAGCGACGGGAGCGTCGGCCATGCCAGGCGTCGGCGTCGGCGCGGGCGTGGGCGGGGTCGGGGTCGGTGCCGCAGTCGGAGCGGTTGGAGACGTAGGCTCCGTCGAGGGAGGTGTCGACTGCGCGCGAGCCGCCGTCGAAGCCAGCGCGACGGCGCCGAGTGCCGCAAGCCGAAGGACGCGAGACATGCACTGATTAGCCATGCCATGAGCGTACGCAGGTGGCCCCGCGCTGTTCAAGTATGGCTCATTCACCAGACGAACTATGTGACGGGAGGCTGTCGGTCGATCCCCAGCGCGGGTGCCTCGTCTTGCGACGACCGGCCCCCGCGATGCTCCATCCGCCCCGTATGTGGCTATGCTGGAGACGTGAACGCGCGCGCTCTCGTGATCGGCACCGCCCTTGCCATTGGCTGGGCAGGATGCGGCCTATCCGTGGTCGGTCTGCACGACGATCCGTCGGTTCCCGATCCGCAGGTCGACGCGACGCGCGCGAGCGTTCCCGAGACTTCGTCGGTCGATACCACGCTGCCTCCCGCCCCGGGCGCCGGCTCGACGCAGATCCCGATCGGCGACGGCGACGCGGGCGACGCGGGCGACGCGGACGCTGACGCCAAGCTCGACGCGGCCACGGATGGGCCGACGGCCCTCACGTTCGAGATCATCCCGCCACCCGGCGGCGCGTACCACAACGTCACCCCCGGAGGGACCCTCCCTTGCTCGACCGGCGGCTTCGACCCGGCAGAATTGACCGTGACGAACCTGAGTAGCGAGGGCGTCACGCTCGGCTGGGTGAACTACAACTGCTTCGAGAACAACTACGGGACGCTCGGAGTGAACAAGCAATACACGCAGCCGACGTACGCCGGCCATCGCTGGCGCATCCGGGGTGCAGTGAGCGGAACGATCCGCGGCGACTTCGTGATCGACGCACCCGGGACCTACACGATCATCGTGCGCTGAAGCGCGCTCGCGCCGAAGGACACCGCGGGGGTCCCTGCGTCGTGCGATTGCCGTGCCGGCCATGTACTCTCCGGCGCCATGATTCCGAACGAGCGAAAAGTCTCCGGCGCGACCGACAAGCTGCTCTTCACACCCGGCCCGCTCACGACGAGCCGCACGGTGAGGCAAGCCATGCTCCGCGACCTCGGCTCGCGTGACGGCGAGTTCATCGCGGTCGTCCGCGAGATCAGGCGTGCGCTGCTCGAGATCGGACGGAGCAACGGCGCATACGAGGCCGTGCTCGTCCAGGGGAGCGGCACCTTCGGGATCGAGTCGGTCGTCTCCTCGGCGATCCCGAAGAACGGCAAGCTGCTCGTCGTCGTCAACGGTGCCTACGGCAAGCGCATCGTGCGCATGGCCGAGGTGCACGGTATCCCCGTGACGGCGCAGACCTACGCCGAGGACACGCTGCCGGACGTCTCTGCCGTCGCCTCGGCGCTGGCGAGCGACGCGGCGATCACGCACGTCGCGATGGTCCACTCCGAGACCACCACCGGCCTCGTCAATCCGATCGAGGCGGTCGGCCGGGTCGTGCGGGAAGCGAGGCGGAGCTTCATCGTCGATGCGATGAGCTCGTTCGGCGCGATCCCGATCGACCTCGAGCGATGCGCGATCGACTACATCGTCTCGTCGGCGAATAAATGCATCGAGGGCGTGCCGGGCTTCTCGTTCGTCATCGCGCGTCGCGAGCCGCTCCTCGCGTCGGAGGGTGCCGCGCGGAGCTTGAGCCTCGACCTGCATGCGCAGTGGCGCGGCCTCGAGAAGGACGGGCAGTTCCGCTTCACGCCGCCGACGCATGCGCTGCTCGCGTTCGACCAGGCGCTCCGCGAGCTGACCGATGAGGGCGGCGTCGACGCGCGCGGAGCACGCTACCGCGCATGCCAGAAGACCCTCGCGGACGGGATGAACGCGCTCGGCTTCGCCGCGTACCTGCCGCCGGAGCTGCAAGGTCCGATCATCACGACGTTCCGCTATCCGGCGCACGCGAAGTTCGCGTTCGAGGCGTTCTACGAAGGCTTGAGCAACCGCGGATTCGCGATCTATCCAGGCAAGCTCACCAATGCGGATTGCTTTCGAATCGGGAGCATCGGTCGCCTCTTCGAGAGCGACGTCCTGAACCTCCTCGCCGCGATCCGCGACGTCCTCGCACAAATGGGCGTGGACTCGGCGAAGCCCGCCTGACACACGGCGCGGCGACCCGTTCGGACGGGTCTTTCACTTCCTGCGCGCGCCTCATTACTCTGGCAGGATGAGCGCTGTCGGATGGCTCGTGCGGGCCTCGTTCGTCCTCGCGTCGGTCGCGCTCGCGCGGCCAGCGTCGGCCGAGCCGCCCATCGTGGAGGTGCAGGAGGTCGCGTCGACCGGGTCGATGCCGAAGGGCGCAACGCTCTCCCACGACGGCACGCGGTTCTACGTCACGAACTTCGGCCAGAAGGACACGAAGAACGTCACCATCTTCGACGCGCACACGCTCGCGATCGTCGACCAGCTCGACGTACCGGGCATCATCTGCGAGAGCGCGCTCTCGGTGGACGGCGCGACGCTCTTCATCTCGAACTTCCTCCGCAACTCGGTGATGTTCGTCGACCTCGCCTCGCGGAAGGTCACGCACGAGGTGAAGGCGGGCCAGCACCCGAAGATCCTCGTCGCCTCACCCGACGGCAAGAGCGTGTTCGCCGCGAACTGGATGGGACAGTCGGTCACCCAGATCGACGTCGCCACCGCGACGGTCGTTCGCACGCTCGACGTCGGCAAGCAGCCGCGCGGCATGGCGATGTCGAAGAGCGGAGTCCTGTACGTCGCGAACTTTTACGGCGACTCGATCGACGTGTTCGAGGGAAACGAGCTGGAGAAGCGGCACCGGATCCCGGTCTGCAAGTGCCCTCGCCACCTCGCGCTCTCGCCGGACGACACGACGCTCTACATCTCGTGCCTCAACTTCTCGCAGCTCCATGCGATGGACGTCGCGAGCGAGACGATCAGTCATCGAGTCCAGATTGGCACTGCGCCGAAGAGCATCAGCGTCTCGAAGGACGGGCGCTACGTGTATTCTGCAGACTACGGCGAGAGCCGCAGCGTCTCGGTCGTCGACACGGCGGACTGGACGGCGCGTGTCTTCCCCATCCAGGCCATGGACCGTGGCAGCGGCGTGGCCGTGACGCCTGACGGTACGCACGCGCTCGTCACGGGCTGGTACGACGGGCACGTGTACCTCGTCGGCTTCGAGGGCACGGGGGGCCACCCCGAGGACTCGAAGCGCCGCATGCGACGCTGGCAGTTCTCGCCGCGTCACGCCGACCCGGGTGATTGAGCCCTGCTCAGCCCTTCTTCTTCGGCTTCGCTCCGCTCTTCTTCGAGCTCTTGCCGGATTTCTTCGTCGCCGGCTCCTTGCTCGCCGAGAACGGCGGGATGATGTCCGAGCCGTTGTCCGCCGAGGCGACGGCCACGGAGGGCTTCGGTGCGCTGGTGGAGGCCGACGAGCTGCCGTCTGACACAGGATCCGGTGCGCTCGATCCAACGCGTGGTGCATCGGTGGCATCGGCGCCTGGCGCCTTCGCTTCTGGTGTGCTTCCGCCGCACGCCGCCGTCAGCGCGAAGAGGAGCGAGAAACCAGCGGCCGCGAGGGATCGTGTCACGCGATGTTGCATACGAGGCATCCTTCCCGAAGAGCGCAGCGATGAGGTTCGCGTGCGCGACGAGAAGGGCTGTCGCAAGAACCGGGCGCAGCGCGAGCGGACGAAGATCACCCCCCTCCCCCATTTCCGGTGCGGCGGTCCCCGCGTGATCCAGCCCTCGAGCGCGAGCCCCGGCGCGTGAGCGTTGAGGCGAGATCTTTCCACTCCGCACGCGCCGAAGAGGTGCGGGAAGCCGCTTATTCCAGTGCTGGCGGCCCCCGCGCCGACGACGCGTCTCTTGCATGGTGGTCGGTGTGGAACGAGAAGATTCGGGTGTGATCGACCTCTTCGCTCTGAACTCGCGCGCGGCCGCCGCCGCCACGACCGCCGCGATCCCTCGCGATCTGTTCAGCGCCCCACCGCCCGCGTTCACGACGGACCTGTGCGCCGAACCGAGCGAGCACGAGCTCGGCAGCAACAGCTACGGCGACGACAACCCGTTCGCGCAAGATCCGAAGGCGAAGAAGAAGAAGCTGCTGCTCATGGGCGGCGGCGCTGCGGCGCTGCTCGCGCTCATCGTGATCCTCACGTCGTCCGGCAGCTCGACCCCCGAGCCGGCGAAGAGTGCAGCGGCAGCTCCCGCTCTACCTCCGCCGGCCGCGACCATCCCGGCGCCCGTGGTGATCATGCCGCCGCCCGTCGCGACGCAGGCGCTGCCCGCTCCGCCGACGACCGGCGCTGCGCCGAGCGCGAAGCCGCCGGTGAAGGCTGCCGCTCGCGGCGCGGTCGCCCCCGCCAAGTCCCGCACGACCGCAGGCGGCGTGAAGCTCACGAAGGTCCAGAGCGCCGGCGTCGCGAACTGAGAGAGGGTCGCTCACGCCACGCTCTCGCATCCTGGTTCGAACGCGACACGATTGCGTAGCGGCCGTTCACGCTTCGCCATGACGCCTCCGCGCTCTTTCGTTTCGTCCTCCTCGCCACGACGGTGGGCGCGGTCGGCGCCGGCTGCGGCGGCGCCGTCGACGGTACGAACGGGTCGAGTGGTTCCAGCGGCTGCACATCGAGCAGCGGCGGGTCGACGTCGAGCAGCGGCAGCGGCTCGAGCAGCGGCGGCGGCTCGTGCCTCAACGGCGTGACCGCGTTCAGCGAGGACTGCTGCTGCCCTCCAGGCACGTCGTGCACGAACGTCGCGTACGGCGGCGATGGCGACGCCGGCGTCGCGTGCGAGGTCGATTGCGCGTGCGTCTGCGCAGCGGTGGCTCCCTCGGCACCTCAGGGCTTCCGCTCCTGCAACGTTGATGGGCGCGACGGCGACCGTCGCCTGAGCGGGCGCCTCACGGCGTCGTCGCTCTACTTGAGATCCTTGCCGGTCTTGAGCCACTTGAGGACCTTCTTTCCGTCCGCGGTGCTCTTGAAGCCCGGATTGCCCTTCGGCATGGCGCCGGCGGTGAGCTTCGCGATCATCGCGGTCTTGTCGGCCTTGATCCCGGCGAGCGCGTTGAACTGCGCGTGACAACCGCCGCAGTTCGTCGCGACGATCGGTCCGACGACGGCGAAGGTGTTCTTCGTGCTGAGCTCCTCGGTGGCCGTGTCGGTCTCCCCTTCGGCCGTCGTCGGATCGACGACCGGGTCCTCGTCAGTCTCGGCGGCGCAGCCGGCGGCCACGAGGGCGAAAGCGAAGGGGAAGAGGAGGGCGACGAGCGGCTGGGACTTCATGGTGGAGGCCTCTCTGCCCCGCACTCGCGAACCGCGCAAGGTCACCCCGCGCACGACGGCGTTGCCGAAACGGAAATGACCACTTTCGTCCGCGATCTCGCGGTCAATCGCGGGTCGACTCGCTCACGGAGAGCACTGCTGGTCGTCCGCCGAGGTCCGACCGCGCGGCAGCACGCACTTCGTTCCTGCCGGGCATCCTGCGGTATCCGCGCAGGCGATGCCGCACACCTTCTTCGTCGCGGTCACGATGCAGCGGCTGTCGACCGCGCCGCAGTCGGAGTCCTGCGTGCAGATCGCGCCGACCTTCGACAGGTCCGCGAGCGGGCTCGCCTTCGGATTGTCGTCGAGGCCGTGCACGCCGTAGATGTGGACCCACGAGCGCTCGCCGACGGTGTTCATGCGCGTGAGCACGCTGTCCCAGGAGCGCGGAATCCAGTTGCCCGTCTTCTGGTCGATGAACGAGTGGATGAACGAGATGACCTGGTTGGCCTTCGACTGGATGGCCGAATAGTTACCGGTCGTGATGACGTCCGTGTTCTCCGCGTTGCGCTTCGGGTTCTCGTAGAGCTTGTCGGCGTAGCCTGTGTACGTCTCGCAGCCGTTGAAGAGATAGACCTGCTGCTTGGTGGTGGTCTCGAACGTCTTGAAGTCGTTCGCGGGGATCGAGGAGCGCGCGGGGTTGTACGCGAGAACGACGCCCGAGTAGTCGAGGCGGCGTCCGGCGTGTCCGTCATAGATGATGACGTCGGCCGTCTTCGCGGCGTTCTTGTACGCCAGGACGACGAGGTCACGCGTGTCCGGCGTGCTCATGTCGACGTGGAAGATGTTGACGCGAACGACGACCTCCGCGCCCTTCACCTTGATGGTGCTCTTCAGCGGGCCCGAGTCGATCTTCAGGTCCTCGAACTTCGCGACGGGCGACTTGAAGCCGGAGGCGAGGAGGTCGTCGTAGAGCGAGCGAGCGTGGTTGATGTCCTGCGGGGGAGTGTTGTGGTCGCCGCCGAAGTGCGCGCTGATGTCGAGGCCGTCCTCGAACAGGTCGAGGTACTTCGGGTAGGCATTGAGGCTGCTCGCGATCGGCGTGACGGTGACGTGGAGCTCCTGGGGGCCCGCGCCGAGGTCCGCGTTGATCGGCAGGAACGTCTTGCCGTCCACGGTCTTCATCGGAAGCTTCGTCTCGAGATCCTTGATGCCCGCGAACTCGCCGCTCACGGCGAACGAGTAGCCGGCGCCATCGGGAAGCTCCTTGAGGTCGTCGAGCTTCGCGCTCGCCTGGCGGTACTGCACGGCGACATTCGCGGCCGACGTGCGCATCTCCTCGGGCCAGAGCTTGTCGAGCTCCGTGCTGATCGTGTTGAGGACGTTGTCGCGCAGCGTCGTCGCCTGCGCGAGAACGGCGGCGGACTTCGCGTCCCCCGTGAGCGCGGCGGTCTCCGCGGAGAGCTTGAACGTGACGTTCGTGGCGAGCGCGAACTCCTGGCCGGAGGTGCTCCGGTAATTGATCTCGTCCGACCCCGACTCGGTGCTCGGCTCCTCGGAGGCGCTGCTGCAGGCGGTCGCGAAGAGGACGGGGATCGTGAGGAGACACGCGAAGCGGCGCCACGTGGGGGTCGTCATGCCCATCCTGGAGCACGGGCCGTGCCGACATTGTAGGACAGGGTAGGCACCGAAAAAGGCGCTATTTGTGGCCCGAGCCACGCGCGGAGCTGGCCGACTGGTTCAGCCGCGATCCTCCCCGAGCCACCACCACCACGGCAGATGCGCAATCAGCGGGGCTCGTTCTTCCACGCCGCGTAGGTGCTCGTGAGATCGCGAACGAGCGCCTCGGCGAGGAACGCATAGCCCGCGCGCGTCAGGTGCACCAGGTCGCGGCGCGCGCGCGGCGGCGACTCGCTCGCCCAGCGACCGATGGCTCCGCTCGCGCCCATCGCCGCGAACTGATCGTAGAACGCGCACCCTGCGGCGTCCGCGGCCTCTCGCTGCGCGGCCATGATCTCGACGAGCTTCGGCAGCGTACGAGCGCCACCCCTTGCCCCCGCGTCGCGGTCCGGCGCGCCGAGGACGACGCAGCTCGCCGACGGTGCCCCCTTGCGTACGCGCTCCGCGAGACTTCGAATCGCCGCGCCGTGCTCCTCGGGTGTCGTGACCGAGTCGCCGGCCTCGTTCGTGCCGTAGGCGAGGATCGCGAGCGCCGGCGCGACGCGCGCGAGCTGCTCGGCGAAGTTCGTCTCGTCCGACGCGAGCGGCGTCGTCGCGCGCGCGCCGTTCATGCCGAGCGAATCGAGGGTGACGCCGACAGCATCGTCGTCGAGGCGGACGCCGAAGATGCGGAGCGGACCGTCGCCGACGGCGCGCGCTTCGAGCGTGTGAGGGCCGCGCCCGACGGCGATCGTGCGAAACGCAGAGCCGCGCGTGCTCTGGTCGGTCGCGACGCGCTCCTTTCGCTGGCCGTCGAGCCAGACCTCGAAGCTGCCACCGCCCGGCTGCGCGAGGTACGCAATCTCGAATCGATCGGCGCTCACGGTGAGGTCCGACGTCATCGATGCGCCCGGCGTCCGCGTATCCATCGCGAACCCTGCGAGCCCGAACAGCCCGTCGCCCGTCGTGCGAGGCCCGAAAAGCGGCGCTCCGTCGGCCGAGAAGCCGATGCCTCGCGCCATCGCTTCACCCGCCTGGAAGAGCCGACGGTAGGGCTCTCCCATCGGGATGAAGCCGCGTCCGCCATCGCCGAAGCGAGCCGCGAGGCGCGCGCGCGCGACGCTCGTTCCGTAGTCGCTCGCCGTATGCGAGTCACCGAACTGGACGATCCGAACGTCGCTCTTCGCACGGCCCGCTTCGAGCTCCTCGAGGCGCGCGAAGAGCGACGCGAGCCTGTTTGGATGCGCGAGATTGCCGACCGTGGCGTCCTGGACCTTCCGCGCGACGTGCTTCACGACGCTCGGCGAGAGGATCTCGGCGGTGCTCGGCAAGCGCGGCTCCGCGTGTGCGACGTTCGGCTCGCGCGCGAAGCCGACGCTGGCGGCCACGACGACGCCGGCCGCAACGAGACCGAAGAACCGACGACTCAGCACGCCCCCAAAGCGTGCCAGCTCGCGGACAGATACGCGAGGAAGTCACGCCGATAGGTCCGGCAAAGACTGCAGAGTGCACACAGGTGTGGGCCGAACATGCAGAGACCCCATGCGCGCGCCTGTCGGTGACTCTCAGGGCGGCGCGTCACCGATCCACAGCTTGACGACCTTGAGCTTCCCCGGGATGCGCGACGGTCCGATCTCGACCATCACCGCTGTCCCGGGGACGAGCTTCTCGGGGGCGGGCTGAGCGACGACGGCGTCGAAAGGCAGCTCGCCCTGCCCTTCGACCTCGACGCGGCCGAACCCCTGTTCACGCTGGAAGGCGACCACCGTAGCTTTCGTGCCTTGAGCCATTGCTGGGTAGACTAGACGAAAAACGGACGTCGGCGGTTTGACATACGGGAACGTATGTGGAAGAGCATGCGCAACATACGAATTCGTATGTGAACTTCCCACGAGGCTCCCGATGCTCTTTTCACGCTCTTTCGTCGCATCCGCCGCCACCAGCCTCATCGCGTTCGCCAGCGCCGGACAGGCGCGCGCGGACGAGGCCCCTGGCGCCAACGCGCAGATGCTCGCGTCCTCACGGAGCTACTACGACGCCGAGGTCACCACGGCATTTCTCTTCGTCGGCTACGGCGCGGTGACGGGCGGAGCCGGCGCGGTCTCGCTGACGCAGCAAGGCGACTTCGCGCATGGCTTCGGCTGGTCGTCGCTGATCCTCGGCGGAGTCACGGCGCTCGGTGGTGCGGCCTACGGTGTCGCGGCGAGGGTCCGCGGCAACTACTACAACGCGCTCGCCGAGAAGGACCCCGCACAGTTCAAGCGCGAGGAGACCGAGCGCATCGCCGGAACCAACTCACGCTTCGTGCTCTACCTCGGGAGCGAGATCGCCGAGACGATCGCGGGCATCGGCATCGCGACCTACGGTTTTGCCGCGAAGAGCGACCTCGCCAAGGGCATCGGCGTCGGCGCCGCCATCCAGGGCATCGGGCTCTTCGTGATCGACGCACCGGGCGCCGGCCGCGCGGCGCGCTACCAGGATGACGTGCGCCGCTTCAATCCGCAGGTCGGAGTCTCGGTGGGCGGCAACGGTAGGCCGTGGGCAGCGACCGTCGGTCACGCGTTCTGAGCGAGCCTCGGCGAACGGCTCACGGAGCGGGCTCCTTCGGCTCGTCGCGCATTCCCTCGAGGATCGCGTTCACCTCGGCGCCGACGACCAGCGCGAGGCTCGTCAGGTAGAGCCAGAGGAGGATCACCGCGACGGTCGCGAGGCTCCCGTAGAAGACCGCATAGTGCGCGATCGTCCGCACGTACGTGCCGAACCCCCACGACACGATCGCCCAGAGCGAGAGCGCCACGAAGGTCCCGGTCCAGACCTTGCGCTTCACGCCGGGAGGGTGCCGCACCGCGGTTCGATAGAAGATCGCAAGCGCTACGATCGTCATCGCGATGAAGACGAGGAGAACGCCGAACCGCTGCCAGCCCTGCGCGACGAAGTCGCTGCCGCCGCGAAGGAGCGAGGGAAGGCGGTGTGCCGACAGCCCCGTCGCGACGCCGTTGACGGCGAGGAGGATCCACGTTGCCCCTGCGATCGCCGCGAGCGAGCCGATGACCCAGAACACGGCGATGATGCGCTGCCGCAGCCAGGATCGGGGCTGAGCGCCGACCAGGATCTCGAAGATGTCCATCAGGTTGTGGATGCCGTTGCTCGTGAGCCACAAAAAGCCCACGAGGCTCACGGGCGCGAGCGACGACGAGTTCGCGTCCGCGATCTTGTAGAGCTCGTTGCGAAAGAGGTCGGACGCGGCCTTCGGCATCGCCCGGTACAGCGGCGCGGCGAGCTCCTCGGCTCCTTCGCGCTGGACGACGCTGCCGACGAGCAAGCCGACGAACACGAGGAGCGGGATCGTGCCGAGGAAGAAGTAGAACGCCATCGTTGCCGCGTGATCGAACGCGTGGTGGACGAAGAGCCCGCGCACGAGCTTCCGCGTGAGGCCCCAGACACGACGATGGAACGCAAGAACCGCAGGCGCCGGCGGCACCGCGGGCGGAGGAGCCTCAGCTTCGGGCTCAGCCGGATCGGCGTCGAGCGGCTCCGAGGTCGTCATGCGTGCTGCCCAGGAAGCATCTGTCCCCATGCTAGCGAAGATTGCGGGTGGTAGGCTGCTCGCCCGTTGAGCCGCTCGACCCTCCGCATCGTCGCCGTGAACGACGTCTACTCGCTCGAGTACCTGCCTCGGCTTCGTACGCTCGTCGAGCACCACCGCACCACCAACCCCGCCGACGTCTTCCTCGTCACACTCGCCGGCGACTTCGTCGGGCCGAGCATCCTCTCGAGCCTCGACGCCGGCCGCGGGATGGTCGAATGCATGCACATGGTCGGCGTCACGCACGCCATCTTCGGCAACCACGAGGACGACATCCCGACCGAGGCGCTTCGCAAGCGCATCGCCGAGCTCGGCGCGACCTGGCTCTCCACGAACGTCGCCTTCGACCCGCCGCTCCCGCGGAGCCAAGTGCTCACGGTCGGGAGCGTGCGCGTCGGCCTCGTGGGCGTGGTGATGACGGACGGCGCAACCTACCACCGCCCCCCGTTCGGCGGCGCTCCGCTGACGAACGCCAACGAGTCGGCGCGCACCGAAGCCGCCCGAATGATGCGCGACGAGGGCTGCGTGTGCGTGATCCCCCTCACCCATCAGCCGCTCGCCGACGATCGCGAGCTCGCTCGGACGCAGCGCGAGCCGCCGTTTCCCGTCATCGTCGGCGGCCACGACCACGTCGTCGTGCTCGAGGATGTCGACGGCACGTGGGTCGTGAAGGCCCAGTCGGACGCGGTGCACGCGGCGGTGATCGACCTCACGTTCGAGGGCAAAGCGCGGCCCGAGGTCCGCGTCAGCATCGTCGACGTCTCGCTGTACGCCGAAGATCCGGCGCTCCGGGCGCGCGTCGACGCGCTGATGACCACCGTGCAGGATCTCGAGGCCGCGACGCTCATGACGATCCCGCCGGGGACCGCGCTCTCGTCGGTCGGCGCGCGCGCCCGTCAGACGTCGATGGGGTCGCTCGTGTGCTCCTCCGTCCGCGAGGTACTCGGCGTCGAGGGATGCATCATCAACGGCGGCGGCATCCGCGGCAGTCGTGAGTACAAGGCTCGCCTGACCTACGGCGACCTGAAGACCGAGGTCCCGTTCGACAACGAGATCGTCTGCGTGCAGCTCCCCGGCCACGTGCTGCGTGACGCGGTCTCCGCCTCGCGCGCGAGTGCGCCCGCCGAGTCAGGGAGCTTCCTCCAGGTCGACGCGCGGATCGAGGTCGACGCGCACGGCATCGTCAGCTCCGTCCACGGCGTGCCGCTCGACCCCGAGCGCTCCTACAAGATCGCGCTCGTCCGCGAGCTCCTCTTCGGTCTCGACCACATCGAGCCGCTCGTTCGATGGGCGAGCCAGAACCCCTCGAAGGTGCCAGCGGTCGGCAGCGGTCGCGAGACGAAGCTGATCCTCGTCGACGCGTTCTCGCTGGCTCTCTGGAGATCCATGGGCGGCTTCGACGTGGTCGATACCGACGGCGACGGCATGGTCACCGAGGCGGACGTCTTTGCCGCCGTGGCGCGTGTCACCGCGGAGCCGGCGTCTCATCTCACCGTCGGTTTCGTGGTTCGGGCGCTCGACACGAATCACGACAACATGATCTCGCGCGAAGAGGCCGCGCACGCGCTGCCCGCGGGGCGGCGGGTGGTGGTCTCGCAGTTCGGTGAGACCCCGCTCGAGGCGATCGCCCAGCACACGTCGCTCGATCCGATGCCCGCGCCGGAGCCGAGGGCACTCACGGCCCGCGACGTGATCGTCGCGATCAAGAGCGCCTCGGTGGGCTGGGTCGACCTGCTGATGACGAGCGGGCAGTACCAGCACATGGCCAAGCCCCCTTACTGCCCGGGGCTCGAGTACGCCGGGGTCGTTGCGTGGGCTGGTGCAGACGTGCGCGACGTGAAGATCGGCGACTCGGTGCTCGTCGACGGTCTGCTCGCCGGCCCGCGCTCGCTCGGCGACTACCAGGCCTATGGCGGGTTCGCCTCGTACGGCGTCGCGCCGATGGAGGCGGTGCACCGCATCCCGGGAGGTCTCTCCTTCGACCAGGCGTGCAACCTCCTCGGTAACTACGAGACGGCCTATCACTGCCTCGTGACGCGCGGGCGGCTCCAGCCGGGAGAGACCGTCCTCATCAACGGCGCCTCGGGCTCGACCGGGCTCGCCGCCGTACACGTGGCGAAGCTCATCGGCGCGACCGTGATCGCGACGGGTCGCTCCGACGACAAGCTCGCGGTCGTGAAGGCACAAGGCGCGGATCACGTCATCAACAGCAAGGGCGCCGAGGGTCAGCCGAGCCTCCGCCCGTTCCGCGACGACGTGAAGGGCCTGACGGGCGGCGCCGGCGTCGACGTCGTCTACGACGGCGTCGGTGGCGACATCTCGCTCGAGAGCCTGCGCTGTGTGAAGTTCGGGGCGCGCTTCCTCGTGGTGGGCTGGGCGGCAACGCCGTTCGTCGCGAAGGGCAGGGGCGAGCGCGGAGCCCCGAACGTGAACGTGTTGCCGACGAACCTCATCATGATGAAGAGCCTCGACGTCCTCGGCTGCCCGACGGCCATCTCGACCGCGATGAACCCCGCGAGCCGTGCCCCGCGCCTCGCGCAGGTCCTCGCGTGGGCCGAGGAGGGCAAGATCCGCCCCCACGTCTCGCACGTCTACCCGCTGGCCGACTTCCGCCAAGCGATGCGCGACAAGTGGAACGGCGTGTTCACGGGCGGCGCCGTGCTCCGCCCGTGAGTCGCGCTTCGGCGTTACTCAGCCCTGAAGCGTGAGCGCGAGGGCCTGGTACGCGGCGTTGGCGTGTACGAAGCGGTCGCGCGGAGAGCGGGCGACGCACTGCGCGAACCACTCGTTGAAGCCCGGTGGAATGCTTCCCCCCGCCCCCAGCTCGAGCGCACGCATCGACGCGATCGGGACCGACTCCTCGGAGATCTCCTTCATCACTCCGTGTTCGTTGTCGGGCTTCAGGCACCCGCGCCAGAAGAGGCGCCCCGTGAGCATGTAGAATGCAATTAGCCCGAGCGCCCATACGTCGGTCGCCGTCGTCGCCTCTTCGCCGCGCGTCTGCTCGGGGGACATCCAGTTGGGAGTCCCCAGCGGCGAGCCGAGGAGCGTGAGGTTCTCCGCGATGATGCGCGCGACCCCGAAGTCGAGGACCTTCACCATCTTCACAGCGCCGACGCGGCGCGCCTCGCTGAGGAAGATGTTCGCGGGCTTCAGGTCGCGGTGGACGACGCCGATGGCATGCGCCGCGGCGATGGCGTGACAGAGCTGCTCGAAGATCTGGCGGACCATCATCTTCGGCATCGGCCCATTCTCATCGACGTGATCGCCGAGGGTCTGCCCCTGCAGCAGCTCCATCGAGATCCACGGCACCTGGAGCTTCTCGTCGACGCCCGACGCGATGATCTGGGTGACGTGCTCGCTCGGGATCCGCGCGGCCATCTGCGCCTCGCGCTCGAAGCGCTTGAAGAGCGTCTCGTCGGAAACGTACTCACGGCGGAGGATCTTGAGCGCGCGATGGCTCGCGGTGCTGAGCTGCTCGGCGACGTAGAGCGCACCCATCGAGCCGCGGCGGAGCGGGCGGACGATCATGTAGTCGTTGCCCACGACCGCGCCGAAGGGAACCTCGGGTAGCCCTCGCTTGTGAGCCGGGACGTCGGCGGGCATCGCTCCGGCAAACATAGCGGCTGTGCCCGCAGATTGCTCAGTCCGTCGAGTAGCGTGCGTCGACCGCCGCGCCGAGCCCCGCGAAGCGACGCTCCTCCTCGACCATCCACACGAACTTCGGACCGAGGGTGCGCACGACGGGATCGTCGAACCAGTGACCGCGGAGGCCGACGTCGTTCACCTGGACGGGCAGGTTGCGCCGGCGCGCGGCGCTCTCGAAGTCCTTCGCGAACGTGCGGCACGGCCAGCTCGAGCACGAGACGACCGCGCGCTTCACGCCTCCAGCCGCGAGCCCCGCGGCGACCTGGCTCGCATCGATGGCGGTGTGCCCGACCTCGACGAGCACGGCGCGGTCGTACGTCCCCGGACGCGCGGCGATGACCTGCGAGGCGAGCGTGGCGCCCTGCGACCAGCCACCGTAGACGAGCGGCCCGTCGTCGACCCACGTGCCGTAACGCGCGCGTAGCGCTTGCACGGCCCGGTCGGCGCTCTTTGCGATCTGCTCCGCGGAGCCCCATACGAAGGTGTTCGGATACATCGGATGCGGAACGCCGACTGGACAGACGACGAACGCCCAGCCGGCCGTGACCGCCTGCCACTCGGAGCATGACCAGTCCGCGCGATCGCCCGCACCGTGCACGCCGACCACGACGATGCGCTTGTCTCGCGCGCCGATCGGAAGCGCGGCGAGCGCGTAGCCTCCGCCCTCGAGCTCGAGCCGCACGAGGGGCGCTCCCTCCAGCGCAGGCGCCTCTGGCTCGGCGGGTGCAGCGGGCTGCACTGCCGCGAGCTCAGCGCTCGTCGTCGGGGCGCGCTCGGTTCGAGGGGCGTCGACCCTCGCACATCCGCCCAGAGCGGTCGTGGCGAACGTCGCAGCGAGGACGAGAGTCGCAAGGGGAGCGGGCTTCACGAGGGTGACGTCGCGCGAGCGAGCGACTTCGTGACGGAGCTCGTGTGATCAGGTCCTCCCGATGAAGATGGTGTGCACCGGACCGCCTTTTTGTAGGCGCGCGCGCACGTGAACCGTCTCGACCTCGTAACCGTGGTGCCGGAGGCGATGCTCGAACTTGCGGTCGTCCCACGCCGACCACACCGCGAGCACGCCGCCGGGGCGGAGGGCGGCACGGATCATGATCAGGCCAGCGTTGTCGTAGAGGCCGGCGTTCGAGTCCTGCGTGAACGCCGTGGGCCCGTTGTCGACGTCGAGGAGGATGGCGTCGAAGAGCGCAGGCGACTCGCGCAGGAGCACGGCCACGTCACCGAGCGAGACCTTGGTCCGGCGGTCGGCGAGCGGGTGCTCCGCGAGCGGCCCGAGGGGTCCGCGATTCCATTCGACGACGGAGGACATCAGCTCGGCGACGACGACGGTCGCCTCCCGAGGAAGCACGTCGAGGGTCGCGCGCAGCGTGAAGCCCATCCCGAGCCCGCCGACCAGAACGCATGGGCTCTCGAGCTTGCGCGCGCGCTCGCAACCGATGCGCGCGAGCTCCTCCTCGGAGCCCTTCTGGCGGTTCGACATGAGGTCCTTGCCGTCGGCGAGGATCATGTACTCGTTCCCGCGACGCGTGAGCGTCATGTGAGTGCCTTCGGGCGTGCGTGCCTCGCCGAGCAGCTCCCACGGGATCGGGATCATGGCCCACGCACGCTACTTCACCTTCGTCTCGCAGCCGAACTCGACCGTGACCTTGGTGCCGGTATCGCCGCGCGCCGCAGCGCAAGCGTCACCGCAGAGGAGGATCTTCGTCTTCGACGCGTCGTACTGCCAGCCGTTGGCGCCGTCCGCGCAGGTCGTGCTCGAGTCCTGGAGGATGTCCTGCGCCGCGCCGCTCGGCGCCGTCACCTTCACGTTGACGCGTCCGAGGTCGATGTCCGTGTTGTCCGCGGGCTTCGGGATCGCCAGCTCGCACGCGACGGTCGAGGCGACGTTCTTCCCGATCTCCTCGAAGACGGGCGCGAAGTTCGTCGCGCAGATGGGGAACCACTTGCCGCCGCTCTTCTTCGCGAGCTCGAGGTACGTCCTGCCGTTGTTGACCGCGTTGCTGCCGCACGTCGACTCGGACGGAAAGCCGGCCGCGCCGGTGATGGGATAGAAGACGTACTTCCGCGCGGTTGCAGTACCGAAGAGCCCGCCGGGAGCGGCGAAGAGCTGCTGCTCGAAGGACGCGGCCGTCTGTCCGTACGCATCGTCGTCCGTGATCGGAATGAAGACCTTCAGGCTCTCGGGTCGGAGAAAGTCGCGCCACGCCATGGCGCCCGACGTCTGGCCGAGCGTCGACACGATGATGTCGAGCGTGTCGTTCGACTGAACGTTCCGGTTCACCGTGCGGAACTGGTTGCCGTTCGACTGACAGCTCGGGCCACCGAGCGGCGGCGGCACGCAGAGGTCGAACGAACCGCTCCCGACGGTGCCGATCATGACGACGCGGTAGTCGAGCCCCGTCTTCTGGAGGAACGTCGCGAGCTGGTTGATGTTCGCCTTCACGTTGGCGATGTCGTCGCTCATGCTGCCGGACTGGTCGACGCTCACGATGACGTCGACCGGCGGGCGCACCGCCTCCGCCTCCGCCTTCGCGCACTCGGTCGGCTTGGCCGTGGGCCCCGTGAGGCCGGGACCGTCACCGAACCCCTGCGCGGGCCTGGCCGCGGGGTCCTCCTCGAACCCGCTGCGCGAGGACGACGAGCTGCACGCTGCGGCGAGCGCGAAGACCAGAGCAGCGGAAGAAAGCAGGATACGGCGCATGGCTCCATGTACGGCGGCGGGGGTACCTACCTTCCCTCCGATTCGGGTACGCTCGGGACGTGGAAGACGATCCGGAGATGATGGCGCGAGCCAGCGTGAAGCTCGGCAAGCTGCTGCGCGGCAAGTACGTCCTCGACCGCGTCCTCGGAATCGGCGGCATGGCCACCGTCTACGCGGCCACGCATCGGAACGCCAAGCGCTTCGCCGTGAAGATGCTCCACCCCGAGCTCTCCAAGAACGAGGACGTCCGCGCGCGCTTCCTCCGGGAGGGTTACGTCGCGAACAAGATCGAGCACCCCGGCGCCGTCGACGTGCTCGACGATGACACGACGGACGACGGCGAGGCCTTCCTCGTCATGGAGCTTCTGGAGGGCTGCACCGTCGAGCAGATGGCCGACGCGATCGGCGGGAAGCTCGAGATGAAGGCGGCGCTGGCGATCACCTACCAGCTCCTCGATATTCTCGCGGCCGCGCACGACATGTCGATCGTCCACCGCGACATCAAACCCGCGAACCTCTTCGTGCTCGCCGACGGCACGCTCAAGGTGTTCGACTTCGGCATCGCGCGGCTCCGCGACGCGACCAGCCAGACGGCGACGGGCGCGAGCGTGCTCGGCACCCCCGCGTTCATGGCGCCCGAACAGGCGATAAGCGCCGCCGAGGTCGACGGCCGAACGGACATCTACGCCGTCGGTGCGACCATCTTCATGCTCGTCTCAGGCGAGCCCGTGCACTATGGCTCGACGCCGCAGGAGCAGATCATCATCGCCGCGACCACGCCGGCGCCGTCGCTCACCTCGGTCATTCCGGACGCACCCGCGGCCATCGTCGCGATCGTCGACAAGGCGCTCGCCTTCGCGAAGAAGGACCGCTGGGAGTCCGCTGCCGCGATGCGCGATGCGATCGCCGCCGCGTGCAAGGACGAGTTCGGCACGACGCCCAGCCCCAAGACGCTCGCACCGCTCGTGAGCCGAACGAGCGGGCCCAAGGGCCGCGCGGTGCAGTCCCAGGCGACCGTCCTCGGTCCGCAAGAGGCGCCAGCTCCCCCCCGCAAGGCCTCCAGCCGGCGGCCGAAGTAGGTCCTCGCGATGAGCGCCGCTGGCAATGATGCACGTGTGAAGGAGCTGCGCCAAAGCGCGCAGAAGCTCCTCGCCCTCGACCATTTCGCGGCGCTCGGCGTCGCGCGCACGGCCACGCCGGACGAGGTGAAGAAGGCATTCATCGACGCCGTGAAGTCCTGGCACCCCGACCGCGTGCCGCAAGGGCTCGACGAGGTGCGGCCCCTCTTCGCGAAGGTGTTCGCGCGCCTCGAGCTGGCGCGGTCCACGATCAGCGATCCGGCACGGCGTGCTCAATACATCACGGACCTGGCGAAGCCTGACACGGCGGCCTCCGCGCAAGACATCTCGAGCGCCGAAGCGGGCCTCGAGCTCCGCAAGGCCGAAGGGATGCTCAAGAAGAACGACGCCGTCGCGGCCGAGCGTCACCTCCGACGTGCCGTGCAGCTCGCGCCGAGCAACGTGGAGTGCCAGGTGCTCCTCGTGTCGCTGCAGGCGAAGCCCGACAGCACCGTGGAGCGCCTGCGTGAGCTCGTCGCCGACCTGGATCGCCTCATCGCCAAGGAGCCCGATTCGAAGCGCGGCTATTTCTTCCGCGGCATGCTCCAGAAGCGTCTCGATCAGCCGAAGATGGCGATCGCCGACTTCACGCGTGCCATGGAGCTCGATCCGCAGAACGTCGACGCCGCGCGCGAGGTGCGCCTCTACAAGATGAGGCAGGAGAAGGCCGAACCCACGAAGGCCGCCAGCACGAGCTCGGAGGGCGTCGGCGGGTTCTTCCGGAAGCTGTTCAAGCGATGACGCGCGGTATCTAGCGAACGCGGCGACCGCCGCCGCGACGCGGGGCCGCGCGAACGCAGCGCTCGGCGCAGCGGACGACCTTGCGACCCGGCAGCGAGAGCGTCGCGCTCGCGCCTCGCCCTGCATCGTCGAAGCAGTTCGACGACGACCCGTGATGCGGATCGACGCCGAGCTCGGCGAGCGTGCCGTCCGGCGCGATGCGCAGGTTGACGGTCGCCGAGCCGTGACGTCGCCACTCGTCGGCCGACGCGCACGAGCGCATCCGGCCGATCGTCGGCTCGAGCGCGGTGCGCAGCTGCGTGACCTCCTCTGTCATGAGCTCGGCGCGCTCGGAGCCACGCGCCTCGTAGCAGGAGAGCGGGCAGGCGTCGGCGGGCGGCGTGGACGGCGCCGCGGGCGCGGCCGTCACCGGTGCAGCGGAGACCGGAGCAGGCGAGGACTCCTGCGGCTCCGCGCGCCCATCGTCCGTCGAAGCGTTGACCTTCGCTTCGACGTGACACGCCGAGACCAAGGCGACGAGAGCGAGGATCGGCGCGCGAAACGAGCCACGAAACGGAGGGGGAGCTTGCATGATCGTCTCCGGCCGAGGTTATGCGCGACGGCGCCAGCGCGCGAGACGTTTCACGGGCTGCTCTCCTTCACGTGGGAACCCTGCCGGTGTAGCCCGATCGTTGGGCCCTGAGCCGTCCGGCGTCCCTTGGTGTATCCTGGAAGGAGTGAGCGGAGTCGACTCGAAGCGCCCTCCCGATCCGACGCGTCGACGCATGCTCGCGGCCCTGGGGGTCGCGGCGTTGACCACGTTTGCGTTTGCCTGCGCGGGGATCATCGGGATCGACGATCGGCTTCCTGAGGACGTCACGGACGAAGGCGGCGCCACCATCGATCGCTTCGTTCCGGACGATGCCGTGGTGCCGCCCGGCGCGTGCCCTGGTAGCGCGAAGTGCGTCGCGGTTCCCGACGGATGGGTGCTCACGTCACTCGATCCGAACAACAGGCCCGGATGCGCGAACGGGTACGGTTCGCCCGAGGACGTCGTCGTCGCGGCGGCCGACGGCCTTGGCTGCACGTGCAAGTGCACCGAGACGTCGCCCGGCTCGTGCGTCGGGTTCTCCGGACAGACAACGCCCTTCCGCTCGTACCCGAGCGCCGGCTGCGGCGCCAACTCATCGACGTACAACATGGGCCTCTTCGACGGCGGGTGTGAGAACCTCGCGGTCACCGTCCAGACGAGCAACCGCGTTCCGCCCGCGGCCCCCACGCCGCCGGGCTGTGCCGCCGACGCCGGACCGACACCGCTGAAGAGCGGGCAGGCCTGCCTTGCGCAGGGCGCGTCGTGCTCCGACGGAGGGACGTGCGCAAGCGACGTCCCGGACGCGGGACACCTCTGCATCAAGAAGGACGGCGACGAGGCGTGCCCGCGGGCTTCGAGAGGAAGTACGTCGTCG
Source organism: Myxococcales bacterium (assembly GCA_025351875.1). Classification (GTDB taxonomy): domain Bacteria; phylum Myxococcota_A; class Polyangia; order Polyangiales; family Polyangiaceae; genus Labilithrix. The sequence continues at coordinate 21,738 of JANXVA010000446.1, forward strand.
GCGCCAGCGCCGGCACCGATACGCGCAAGTGTGGCACATGCACCTGCACCCCCGAGACGGACTGCAACTCACCCGTCGTCACGCTCTTCGCCGATGCCGGATGCAAGGGCGCAACACTCACCATCCCCGCGAACGGCTCGTGCTTCACCGAGGATGCCGGTGTGTTCGCCTCCTACCGCTACGCCGGAAGAGCGCCAGGGTGTCAGCCTTCGGTCCCTCCCCTCCTCGACGGCGGCGTGAACCTCACGACGAGACGGACGTTGTGCTGCGAACAACGTAATTGAGTCTTCGGTTTCCCCGGGCGTCGCTATTCTGGAGAGAGTGGCCCTCTTCGATCTAAGTGAGGAGAAAGACGACGCATCCGCGTCGGCCTCACACATGCGTCGGGCGGTCGGGCTCGCCCCCGGCGACGTCCTCGACGGCAAATACCGGATCGAGCGACTCGTCGGAGAGGGCGGCATGGGCCAGGTGCTCGCCGCGACGCACCTCGGCCTCGGACAGCAGGTCGCGATCAAGATGATGCTCGCCGAGAAGGCGGCCGACACCGACTCGGTCGAACGCTTCCTGCGCGAAGCGCGCGCGGTCGTGATGTTGAAGAGCAGCCACATCGCGCGCGTTTACGACGTCGCGAAGACCTCCGCGGGTGTGCCGTACATCGTCATGGAGCTGCTCGACGGCAAGGACCTCGTCACGGTCCTCCTCGAGAGCGGCGCGCTCCCCTACCAGGATGCTGTGGACGTGATCCTGCAGGCTTGCGACGCCCTCGCCGAGGCGCATGGCCTCGGGATCATCCATCGCGATCTCAAGCCCGAGAACTTCTTCCTCAGCCGTCGTCGAGACGGGACGCCTCACGTGAAGCTCATCGACTTCGGCATCTCGAAGATCGGCGTCGAGGCGAACAGCAAGACCGGTCGCCGCATCGTCACGCAAGAGAACACCGTGCTCGGCTCACCGACGTACATGTCTCCGGAGCAAGTCCGGAACTCGAAGAGTGTCGACGAGCGAAGTGACATCTGGTCGATCGGTGTGAGCCTCTACGAGCTGCTGACGGCGGCCGAGCCCTTCGGTGCCGACAGCATTCCCGAGATCTTCGTGAACGTGCTCACGGGTGACGCCGGCGGCTCCGGACATGATCGTGGCGGACATCCCGCCCGACCTCTCCGCGATCGTCATGCGCTGCATCGCGAAGGATCCTGCGGCTCGCTTCCAGACCGTGGGCGAGCTCGCGAACGCGCTGTCGCGGTTCGGCGTGGGCAAGCCGTCGTCAGTCGCGCCGACGTGGGGCGAAGAGAAGGCACCCGACTCGCAATCCTCGCTCGTCGGGCGCCTCGGCCCGCAGACCAACCCGGCATTCAAGGTGCCAGGGCTTCCCTCGGGCGTCGCGCCGGTCGAGCCCGTGGCGTCGTCGCCTGCGCCGATGTCCGTGTCGGCGACGATCGCCGAGACTCCTCCGGCAAGGTCCGGTCGCGGCCTCGCCGTTGCGCTCTCGGTCGCGGCCGTCGTCCTGCTCTCGGCGGGCGGCGCAGCTGCGTGGTGGAAGCTCCGTCATTCATCGAGCGCCGCGGCCGCCTCGCTCGCCGCGCCCCCGCCGAGCGCGCTTGCCGCCGCAGCTCCGCCCGAGACTGCGCCGTCGACGGATCCACCTCCTGCGGTCGCGAGCGCGGCGAGCAGTGTCACCGCCGCGAGCTCCGCGAGCCCGCGCGCTTCTGCGACGGCGCGCGGTGGGCGCCCTGGCGCTCCCGCATCGAAGCCCCTCGCCACGCCTCGCGCCGGAACGGGTACGACCACGACCGCGCCGAAGTCGAGCGCGCTGCCGCGCGAGCGGACCTCGTGGTAGCAGGCCGCCGCGCCGCTTCTGCGTTCATCGTCCTCGCAAGCGTGCTCGTCGCCGACGCCGCGCGAGCGGACGACAAGACCGCGCGAGCGGCGGCCGCGCAGCGGCTGTTCGACGAGGCGCTCAAGCTGATGGACTCGGGCAACTACCCCGAAGCATGCCCGAAGCTCGCGCGAAGCCAGGAGCTCTCGCCGAGCGGCGGCACGCTGCTCAACCTCGGTGATTGTTACGAGAAGAACGGGCAGACCGCGAGCGCGTGGATCTCCTTCCGCGACGCCGCCGCACGCGCCGCGACGGCAGGACAGAAGCCGGCGCAGGCCGCCGCGCTCGTACGCGCCGACGCGCTCGCGCCGAAGCTCGTTCACCTGACCATCACGCTCGCGCCGGGCGCGCGCGTTGCCGGACTCGAGATCAAGCGAGACGGCCAGCCCGTCTCGAACGCCGAGCTCGGCATCGACGTTCCGATCGACCCCGGGCCTCACACGGTCGAGGCGAGCGCGCCCGGTCGCCAGCCGTGGACGAAGGACGTCGCGATCGCGGCAGGGTCGCCGACGGACGCGGTCGTCGTCCCCCTGCTCGTGGGCCGGCCAGAAGCCGCAGTCGCGGCGCCGGTAGCCGGTGCGGTAGCCAATCCGGAGATCGGGAACACGCAGCGCACCATCGGTCTCGTCGTTGCCGGCGGCGGTCTGCTCGCCGCGGGGATCGGCGGCGTCTTCGGGCTCAAGGCGTTCTCGTCGAACGACGATGCGCTCACACACTGTCGCGACGGGGCCGGCGGAAAACGCTGCGACCCCACGGGCCTCTCGCTCACCGACGAGGCCCACACCCAGGCGACGATCTCGACGGTCCTCGTGACGCTCGGGACTGCAGCCATCGCGGGAGGCATCCTCCTCTACATGCTCGCTCCACGTGCCCACGCGAGCCTCGGCAAGCTGCGCGTCACCTCGTTCGCCACCGCATCCTCGGGCGGCGTCGGTCTCCTTACGGCGTGGTGAATTGCTTCAGTAGCCTCGAACGAGCAAGCAGCTACGCTGAGAGCTACTCATGAAGCTCTTCTCTTCTCTTGCGTGCGCCGCGCTCCTCACGGTGGCTCTCGTTCCAATCGCGTGCGGCGACAACGGGAACCCAGATGGCCCCATCCCCGGCGCAGGCGTCGACGGTGGTGACGGCGGCGGCGGAGAAGGCGGGCCCATCGTACCGCCCCAGCCCGCGCAGGCCCATCCCAGCAAGAACCCGCAACCGAAGATCACCGAGTGCACGCGAGCCACGCTGACGCCGCCCGCTTCCGGCACGTGCGCAGTGACGAAGGCCGGCACCGTCGGCAAGGTGTTCCAGGGAACCGTGCTCGCGCCCGACGAGGTCCTCCACCGCGGCGAGGTCCTCGTCGACGACGCGGGAATCATCCTCTGCGCGGCCTGTGACTGCAGCGCCAACGCCGCCTACGCGGCCGCGTCGATCGTCACGTGCGCGAACGGTGTCATCTCGCCGGGCTTCATCAACCCGCACGAGCACATCACCTACCAGAACAACGCGCCCATCGCGCACCCGGGGCTCCGCTACGAGAACCGGAGCGACTGGCAGGGCGGGCGCGGGCACGTGCGCCTCGACTACAAGAGCGGCGCGAACCTGACGGTGCAGGCCTACGGCGAGCTGCGCTTCCTGATGGCCGGGACGACGACGATGGCCGGCGGCGGCGGCATTCCCGGCCTCGTGCGCAACATCGATACGTCGGCCGACGAGCTCGAGGGCTTGCCGGCCTACCCCGCCGACTCCGACGTGTTTCCGCTCAGCACGCCGGGGAAGAACCTCGCGTCGGGCTGCAACTACTCCCCGGGTGGCACCACGAACGCCGCCGTCTCGCAGCTCGACAGCTACCTCCCGCACATCTCCGAGGGCATCGACGTCGAGGCGCGCAACGAGTTCGTCTGCACGAGCGCACCGCCCACCGACCTCGTCGAGCCGCAGACGGCGATCATCCACGGCGTCGCGCTCAATCCGGTCGACGCCGACGTCGTTCGGATGAACATGTCGAAGGTGGTGTGGTCGCCGCGATCGAACGTCGACCTCTACGGAAACACCGCCAACGTGACGATGCTCGACCTCGTCGGCGTGAACATCGCACTCGGCACGGACTGGGTCCCCTCGGGCTCGATGAACATGCTGCGCGAGCTCGCATGCGCGGACTCGCTCAACACGACCTACTACGACAAGCACTTCACCGACGCCGATCTCTGGCGTATGGCGACGGCGAACGCGGCCTTCGCCATCGGCGCCGATCGGGTGGTCGGCATGTTGAAGGTCGGCTACGTCGCGGACATTGCCATCTGGGACGGCTCGACGAACAAGGATTTCCGCGCGGTCGTCGGCGCGGGCGTCGAGGACCTCGCGCTCGTCCTGCGCGGCGGCAAGGTCATGTACGGCGACGACGCGCTCGTGAGCGACGCGGCGCTCGGGGGCGGAGTCGGCTGCGACCCGCTCGCGGGCGACGTCTGCGGCAAGCCCAAGAAGGCATGCATCGACGTGCGCATCGGCGGAGCGAGCCCGCCCAACCTCGCGGCGATCCGCACCGCGGGAGAGATCTACTATCCGCTCTTCTTCTGCAAGGGCGTGCCGCCGACGAACGAGCCTTCGTGCGTTCCTTCGCGGCCGGCCTCGGTGCTGGGGTCGGGCATCTACACCGGCGAGGTCACGGCCGACGACAGGGACGGCGACGGCGTTCCCGATGCGAAGGACAACTGCCCGGCGATCTTCAACCCGGTTCGTCCAATGGACAACGGCCAGCAGGCTGACGCCGACGCCGACGGCATCGGCGACGCGTGCGACATCTGCCCGGAGGACAAGACGCAAAAGTGCGCCGGCGCTACCGGCGGTGACCTCGATGGCGACGGCATTTCCAACGGGAGCGATAACTGCCCCGCCGTCGCCAACCCGAGCCAGGCCGATGCCGACTCCGACGGCAAGGGCGACGCGTGCGACTCGTGCTCGGCCGCGAATCCGGGCGCCACGCCGTGTCCGCTCACGATCTCGACGATCCGGAACCCGGCCGCGGCGGGACACCCGGACGGAGGCACGATCGTGAAGACGCAGGGGTACGTGTCCTCGCGCCACACGAGCGTCGACTTCTACCTCCAGGGCGGCACGACGGGCGCCGCGTGGGAGGGCATCCAGGTCGTGGCCGATGTGCTCACGGGGACCGCCGCGGCGGGACCGAAGGTCGGCCAGCAGATCGAGGTGGTCGGCGTCTACAAGGAGATCTTCGGCGTCGCGCGGATCACCGCGGCCACGGTGAAGGTCACGAACGTCACCGTCGCGACGATGGTTCCGCTCGTCGTCACCGCCGATCAGATCAACACCGCGGCGGGCGCCGGCGCCGAGCCGTTCGAGAGCCTCCTCCTCCAGCTCGCCGGACCGCTGACGATCACGAACGACAACCCGGATACCGGGCCGTTCTTCGAGATCGTGGTGACGGGGAACCTTCGTCTCGACGACGCGATCTACCCTCGCTACGGAACGCCCGCGACGTGCATGCCGTCACCTTGCCCCTACCCGCCCGTGGGCTTCACGAACGGAACGTCGTTCCCCAAGGTGACGGGCATCCTCGGCTACGGGTTCGGTAACCGGAAGCTCTACCCGCGCCTCGCCGCTGACCTCCAGTAGCTACTGCTCGAAGCAGTAGACGCGATTCACCTGACCGCAGCCTTCGGCCAGCAGATCGGTCCACTTGTTCGCGTTGGTGTTGCGCGCCTCGCCCGAGAGGCCCGAGCCCGCACCTGTCCACGACGTGCAGTCGGGGCCCACGTAGCGGCCGTTCGCGCCCGTCGCCGTCCACGTGCGGTCCTCGGCGAGGGGCGGCGTCACGCCCTTCTCGGTCCTGTCGATCAGGTGCGTCAAGACTCCGCTCGTCAACGTCGCCTTGTCCGCCGCGACGAGCTCACCCGTGACGAGATACCAAGGCCCGCTTCCCGTGATGTGATCGATCGCGTCCGCGCCACTCACCGAGAGCCACGCGCGGTACGTACCGCCGAGGGCGGCCGCGGTCGCGAGCTGGTTGCAGAAAGCATCGGCACCGGCGACGCCCCCGAGGTTGCCGGTCTTCGTCGTCGAGCTGACGAAGACGCGCAGGTTCGTCGTCGCACCGTCGGCGTCGGCGGCGTCGACGAGCGGCGCGTCGGCGCCGGCCTCCGCGGGTGGAGGCACCACGCCCACCGACGAGTCGACGACCGTAGCGTCCGCAGCCCTGTTGCGTTCGGGCAGAGGCGTCTCGGTGATGTCGTCAGGTAGATCGGCGGTCGCGCACGCGAGCGCGGCCGATGCCAACGCGCCAGACGCGAGAGCTGCGATGGCGAGATTCCGGCGACGCATCATGGAAACGATAGCTTGAGCGCCCCGGGAAGGCTCGTGTCACGGGCTCCCGAAGGAAGCCTGGGCCCCTCTGCGCCCCTGACGGGCTGCCCGAGAGCCTGTTACATTCGGAGCCGTGACGCGCGAGGAAGTCTGGAGGTCGGTCGCGGACAACCTGAAGGAGGGCTTCGGCCGTCTTCTCGACGTCCGCGACGTTCGCCGCGTGCGACGTGTCGCGGGCGACGCGTGGATGGTCACTGTCGTCCTCGCCTCGCCCTCCGGTGATCTCCACGTCGCCGATGTCACCGTGGACGACGCCGGCGCGAGCTCACCGACAATCGGCGCCGAGCACGTGATCGATGCCGTCAAGCGCGCCGACCGCGCTTCGCATCTGCCGGCGGAGATGCCCGACGAGCTCGCGGACTTCGGCGGCGGCCTCGACGAGGCGGAGGACAGCACCCCCGACCTCGGCATGCTCGACGAGATCGAGGAGGAGCCTGTCGAAGCGAGGGTCGCCGCCGCGCTCCAGCGAGGCGACAAGAAGTCTCTCGACGAGGCGCGCGAGCTACTGCCCCGCATGCTCGCCGATCACGATCGGCGCGGCGTCACGCTCCTCACGATGGCCGCCGTCGAGATGAAGGTGGAGGAGCCGATGCTCGCGCGCGGCTACCTCGAGGCGTCCGCGCGTGAGTTCGCGGATCGTTTCGACCTCGATTCGCTCGAGAAGGCGGCCGTCCTGGCGATCCAGCTCCTCGGGCACGAGGGGTTCGCCGGCTCACCCGTGCATACGCTGCTCGAGCAGAGCCGCACGCGCCTGCAGCCGTTCGCGCGCATCTTCGACACGCGCAGCTTCGCGGAGCTCCCCGCCGAGCTGCGCGCGCGACTCGCCGCGCATGTGCACCTGCGCACGCTCGCGCCGGGGGACACGCTCGTCTCCGAGGGCGAGCCCTCGCGCAACATCTTCGTCGTGAAGAGCGGCCTCGTCGGCGTCTGGCTCGAGAAGCCATCGGGCGGTCAATGGCTCGTGCGTTGCTGCTTCCCCGGCTGGCTCCTCGGAGAGTCGAGCGTCCTAGGGCCCGCGAACGCCGCGAATCCGCCGCGCTGCATGGCGACGCTGAAGGCGGAGCGCGTGAGCGAGGTGTGGACGGTCTCCGCCGAGGCCATCCGCGCCATCATGGAGGAGGACCTCGCCTTCGGTCAGCGCATCGCGGAGACGAAGCAGATCCACCGCATCGACTCGTTCTTCTCGATGCACGAGACGATGGGCCAGCTCGACGTGCAGGTCCGCGACGAGATGCTCTCCTGCATCCAGCGTCTCGAGACATTCACCGAGCAGACGCTGCTTCTCCCTGCCCACCAGATCCCGAGCGTCGCGTGCCTCGTCGCGCGCGGCTCGATCGCGCTCGTGCAGGACGGCAACGACGAGGCGCCCGTCGGGATCATCGAGGCCGACTCGTTCTACGGTGTCCGCGACGCCATCCACTGCATCGCGCCCAGCGTGGCCGCGATCGCGCGGCCGGGTACGACCGTGGCATTCTTCGAGGGCAAGCGCCTCCAGAAGCTATGCGAGCGCAGCGCGGAGCACGTGGTCGCCGTCCTCGAACGACTGGGCTGAACGTCTCGCGGATCGGGTGTACGGTGTGAGTGATCAGGGGCCTTTTTTGCCGCCCTCGAACGACTTTTCCGGCGCGGCGAAATTTGCGACCGTGGTCCATCCTGATCCACCCAATTGTCGACTCTTGAGACGCGCTCCTGACGGGGCCGCTCGCGATCGCGGGTGTACTTCTCGTCCCGTTCCGAGCGCGCCGCGCCCGGGGCGATTCGCGGGGGAACGCCAAGGAGGTCCGGCCATGGGTGTCCGTTCGAACGTCGTGATCGTGCTCGCATCGCTCTGTCTGTTTGCTTGCGGAAGCGGCGGCGCCAGGAACGGCGGCGAGGCCAAGGGACCCGAAACGAACCCGTGGGCTGACTACAAGGGCACGTACGCGACGGCGGGAACGCCGTCGACGAAGCCTGCTCGAGACACCCGCGTCGCGAAGGCCGACGAGCCCGCGTCCGCACCGGCCGAGGAGCCGGCCGCCGTCGAGGAGGCGCCCGCGCCCGCAGCGACGGCTGCGCCCGCGAAGAAGGCCAAGGGCGGAGGCGGCAAGGCCGGCACCGCGAAGAAGAAGAAGTAGCTCTTCCGCGCTTTCAGAGATCCTTCGAACGACGAGGGCCGCCCAGGCGGTCTTCGTCGTTTTTGCGTTTGTGCGCATGTCCGGCGGGCCGAACCTTCCCTGAAATTTCTGCAGGAACTTAGGGAGTTCTTGCGCACCAGGTAGGCTTGTTCGCGAACAACCCCGCACAGTTGTGCGCACGGTTCGCGCACAGCTGAACCTCCCTTTCGCTACCTGCTTTCGCGCACTTATCTAGGCGGAAGCATTGGCCCGCACCCTGCACGAGCACCCACCATAATGCGCACGTCCTTCATCCTCGGGTCGGTTGGTCTGGTCGCGGTGCTCGGGCTCGCGGGTTGTGCGGCCGACAACGAGGCCGAGGGCGGCGACGTCGCGAACGTTCCCCACTCGGCCCCCGGTCAGACCGTCGGCGCTCCGCAGGAAGACGTGCCGCGGACGGCCAAGAGCGACACCTCGTACCCGTCGGTGGGCGGTGGCGCGGCCGGGTTCACGTGCCGCCAGGGCGCGTTCTGCGACGCGTTCGGATCCAACGGTTTCTCCGACATCTGGAACGGCTCCTTCACGACCGGCGACGGCACGATCGAGCAGCAGAGCGACTCTGCCTCGCTCGGCACGGGCTCCCTTCGCCTCACCAGCCGCGACAAGAACTCGTCGGCCTACCTCCTTCGCGAGAAGGACGTCGCTGGCGAGCAGTGGTCGGGCTCGCTCGGCTTCGCAGTCCGCGTCCCCGCGCTTCCGACCAGCTACGTCGGCGGCCCCGAGCTCAGCGTGAAGACACCGATGGGTCCGGTCTACGTCCGCGTCTTCGTGACGCCCGACGGACTCTTTCTCGAGCAGAACGCCACGGCGGCCTGCCCGACCGACCGCTGCACCGGGTCGCGCACGTTCATCTC
>JANXVA010000544.1 GCA_025351875.1 Myxococcales bacterium
GCGACCTTCCGGAGACCGTGTCGTAGGCGCCGCACACGACCTAGCCGAGAGCCTTTGCGAGCGGCACCTCGTGCCCGTTCGGGCACTTGGCCTTGTTCGTCCGTTCGGCCTCGGCCACCGTCACCCGGACGACCGCATCGCACTCGGGGCACCGGACCTCGATCTCGTCGTCAGCGTCCTTGCTCGGCATGGCAGACAGCGTAGCACCGCAATGATACTCATGGATTCGCTTGAAGAGGCTGCTTCCCTTGCGTGCCGTGCTCGTCACGGGCAAAGGCGGCGTCGGGAAGACGACCGTCACCGCTTCGCTCGCACGCTTTGCGGCGAGCCAGGGCAAGCGCGTCCTCTGCGCGGAGATGGTCGGCGACCCGGCGGCGAGCTCCGCCCTGGCAGACGCGCTCGGCGTCGAGCACCTCGACATCGAGCCGGTCAGCATCGCGCCGAACCTGAAGGCGGTCCTCTTGGCGCCGCACCTCGGGCACACCCGGTTCCTCCGGGACGTCTTGCCGATGAAGCTCCTGGCCGACGCTGCGATGCGCTCGGCCGCCATCCGTCGCTTTCTCGCCGCGGCCCCGACGTTCCCCGAGATGGGCGTCCTCTACCGTCTCCTCGATCTCGTCCGCATGAAGCAGAGGGACGGAAGCGACGAGCACGAGCTCATCATCGTCGACCTCCCCGCGACCGGCCATGCGCTGGCCCTCGCCCAGATCCCGGCGTCGCTCCTGCGCGTCATCCCCACCGGCCCGATCGCGAATGCCGTCCGCGAGGGGCTCGACCTCCTCACGGACGCGAAGCGCACGGGGGCCATCGTCGTGACGCTCCCGGAGACGCTCCCGGTCAGCGAGGCGCTCGAGCTCGTGAAGGGCATCCAGCTCCACGACATCCCGCTCGCGCAGGTCATGGTGAACCGGGTACCGTTCGACCCCTTCAGCGAGGAGGAGCGCGCGGCCGTGAAGGTGATGCTCACCGGCCGTGCGCCGACGCTCGGCGAGCGCACGCTCGAGCGGATCGACCGCTCGCGGATCGCGCTCACGCGATTGAAGCGAGAGGTGAAGGTGCCGATCGTCTCGCTGCAGGACGTCTGGCTCGACGGTCCGCGTCTCGCGGAGGAGATGGCGTCGCTGATGGCAGTGGAGGGAGTCATATGAGCTCGAGGCCGCCCGATGTCCTTCCTGGCCTGCGCGAAGGGTCGACGTTCGTCGACCCGCTCGTGCGTAACAAGAAGGTGATCGTCTGCTGCGGCGCCGGTGGCGTCGGCAAGACGACGACGGCCGCCGCGATTGGCGTCGCGAGCGCCGTGCACGGTCGCAAGGTGCTCGTGCTCACCATCGACCCGGCGCGCCGGCTCGCGGAGGCGATGGGGATCCCGGAGGCAGCGCGCGCACCCTCGCCGGTGCCGCGCGCGAAGCTCGACGAGCTAGGGGTCCCTGTCCACGGCGAGCTCTACGCGTGGATGCTCAGCCCCGAGGTCGTCTTCGAGCAAATGGTGCGGCGCCTTGCGACAGACGAGACGCGCGTGCAGGAAATCCTGGGCAACCGCCTCTACCAGCACCTGTCGAAGATCGTCGCCGGCATGCAGGAGTACACCGCGGCCGAGGCGCTCTACACGCTGTCGACCGAGGGCAATTACGACCTCGTCGTTCTCGACACGCCGCCTTCGCGGAATGCGCTCGAGTTCCTCGAGGCGCCGCGCAAGCTCTCCATGTTCCTCGACGAGCGCGTGATCGGCGTGTTCCTGCCGAAGAAGGGCGCGTTCATGCGTGCCGCCTCCGACCTCATCGAGCGCGTGTTCACCCGCGCGTTCGGCGACGGGTTCTACAAGGACCTCCAGAGCTTCCTGGGCGCCTTTTCAGGCATGTTCGGCGGTATGCGCGCGCATGCCGAGGCGGTACGAAAGCTGCTGTCCTCGGACGATGCGGCCTTCCTCCTGGTGACGAGCCCCGAGCCCGCCGCGCTCGCGGAGGCGTCGTTCTTCCAGGCGAAGATCAAGGAGCTCGGGCTGCCCTTCTCGGGGTACGTCCTCAACCGGAGCTGGGCGTATACCCGCGGTTTCCTGGGTCCGGAGAGCATCGAGCTCGGTCCAGACGCCGGTGAGACGGAGCGGGTCGCGCTGAAGAAGCTCGGTCAGCTCGCGGACGCCGAGCGGTGGCGAGCGCAGCGCGATCGGGATCTCCTCGCTCGCCTCCGCATGGAAACCGAGTCGGGCGCGGCGATTGCCACGCCCCACCTCGGCGGCGCCGTCGAGGATCTCGTGGGTCTCGCGACGCTTGCACGTAACCTCGTACGGATCGAGAGCGCCTGATACGCTCCGGCCGGGTGGGATGAAGGCCGTCGACTTCTATAAGCTCCCGCGCTCCATTCAGGACCGATTCGTCGGCTCTGTGATGAGCGGTTTTCCGCCAGCTCCTCTGCTGGCGACGAAGGCCGCGAAGCCGACGAAGATTGCCTGGCTCGGGCTCTCGGGTGTCAGCTTCGTCACGCTCGTCATCGTCACGCGCATCGGATACGGCGCGCTCGACAGCTCCCTTGCGCTCCATTCCGGCAAGGCGCTGCTCCTCTATGCGCTCCTGATCTTCGGGATCGCGTTCGGCCTCGTGCAGGCCTTCGGGCAGCTCGTCCGCGAGAAGGCACTTCCGTACGCCGCGGGCGTCTACCTCTTCCCGGCGTGCCTCATCGACGCACGGAGCGATCAGTTCAAGGTCTTCTGGACCTCCGACCTCAACGGCGTCGACGTTCAGGGCGGCTCGGTTCGCGTGGCGTTCGCGGGCGGCGCGACGTTCCTGTTCCCGATCGCCGACGCGGCGCAGGCGGCGAGCATCGTGGCCGAAGTGCAGGCGGCGCGCGACCGCGCGATGCACGCGAAGGCGGCCGAGGACCCGAAGGAGCTCGTCGCCGTCGACCCGCTGCACAACCCGAGGTTCTCGAGCCCGGTCGGCCCGCGCGACCCGTACGACATGCGGCGCCCGCCGTGGAAGAAGCTTGGCCCGGTCGTCGCCGTCGCCGTCGCCGCGATCGTCGCGCCCACGCTCTGGGCGCTGCGCAACAACGGTAGCGACAAGACGCTCTACGCGCGCGCGACGCAGGCGAACGACACCGAGTCTTACCGCGCCTACCTGGAGCGCGGCGCGAAGTTCAAGGACGAGGTCTCCGGCACGCTGCTCCCGCGCGCTGAGCTGCATGACGCCGAGCGGTCGGGCTCGGTCGCCGCGCTCATCAAGTTCAAGGCAGACCACCCCGGCTCGAAGATCTCCACGGAGGTCGCCCTCTCCATTCGCACCGCGATGCTCGCCGAGCTCGAGAAAGCGAAGGCGGTCGGGACGCTCGCGGCGCTCGACGAGTTCGCGAAGCACTACCCCGAGCACGGCGTCGAGCCGGAGCTGCGCGAGGCGATCCACGCCGTCTACCTGCGCGAGCTCGATGCCTACAAGAAGCGCGCACCAGGCAAGGACAAGAACGTCGTCCCGTTCGTCGAGCGCCTGTTCGCGTGGTCCGAGAAGCACGGGCCGAAGGTCGAGGTCCGCTTCAAGCGGAGGAAGAGCGAGTCGCTCGGTCGCGCCGATCAATACGTGGCCAAGACGCCCTCGTTCATGGGCGAGGTCTCGTACCCGTCGCTCAAGTTCGACGAGAAGCGCAGCACGAAGCGCGAGATCGTCCTCGGCAAGCTGCTCGCGACGAAGCTGGACGCCGGCCTCTCGCCCGAGCTCTTCGACGTGTCGATGGGCGCGCAGGTCCCGACGGACGCCGAGACCCTCCCCGACGTGAAGGTGCCAACGCTGTTCATCTCCCACGCGGCGGAGTGGTCGGGTCACTCGTACGTGAGCACGCGCCCACGCGGCAGCTACGTCGGCATCCTGTTCCCGTTCGAGGCCGTATTCGTCATCCCTGGCGACGCGAAGCCGATGAAGCTGAAGGCCGAGATCATGAAGCAGGCGGCGCTCGGCCAGCTCAAGGAGGACGACACGATCATGCCGGGCCCGGCCGAGGAGAAGGTCTACGAGGCCATGGCGACCGACGCGTTCGAGCAGTTCGGCAACAAGTTCCTCGTCCTCCTGTTCGCCAAGGAAGTGAAGCCCGCAGCTCCCTAGGCTGCGCCGCTACTGCCCGGTGGTCGCAGTTGCACTAGCGCGGCGTGCAGCCGTGGCCGAGCTTGATTGGGCGCAAATCCAGGGTCGCGCCGCGGTAGACGTAGCCGCCAAGGAAGGGGTCTTCGGCGAGGAAGAGCGGCGTGTCGAGGTCGATGAACGCGAAGCCGCCGAGCCCCGCCGCGAGGCACGCCGAGGTACCCATCGCGAGGCGGGCCTCGACCATGCCGCCGATCATCGGGAGGAGGCCGCAGGCACGCGCTGCGGCGACGATGTCGAGCGCGCGCCCGATGCCCGACTTCATGAGCTTCACGTTCGCCGCGTCCGCCGCGCCGGCTCGATGCGCCGCGATCACATCCTCGGGGCGCGTGACCGACTCGTCGATCGCGATGGGGAGTCCGCTCCTTGCGCGGACCTCGGCGAGGGCCTCCCAGTTGCCCGGAGCGACCGGCTGCTCGAAGAGCGCCGGGACCACCCCTCGCGCGCGCAGCTCGCTCGCGAGGTGAATCGCGTCGTGCACCGAGAGGCCTCCGTTGGCGTCGAGCAGGAGGCGCGCATCGGGCCGCGCCGCATGGACGGCGAGGACACGTGCGACGTCGAGGTCCACGTCGTGCCCATCGCGGCCCCCGACCTTGATCTTCAACGTGCCGAACGCCGCGAATTCGCGCGCATCGCGGGTCGCGTCGAGCGCGCTGCCGGTCGTGATGGTGACGTCGGTGACGAGCTGCTCCTCCGCGCCGCCGAAGAACGCGCGGAGAGACGTGCCGTTCGCGCGCGCCAGCGCATCGAAGACGGCGGTCTCCAACGCGCACGCCGCGGAGGCCGAGAGCGACGCTCGCTCGAAGATCAGCTCACCGAGGTGCCGGAACGCGCGGACGTCGGCGCCGACGAGCTCCGGCGCGATCTTCTCGATCGCGTCGAGCGCAGCCGCTTGCGTCTCGCCGTTGAAGGCAGGGAGGGGCGCGGCCTCTCCCCATCCGCGCCCCCCCGACGCGAGCGTCACCTCGACGAGCACGTTGCTCGCGAGCTCCTGCGCGCCTCCGGCGATGCCGAAGGCCTTCTTCATGGGGATGTCGAGCCGCCGCGCGCGGATGCTCGCGATGTGGGTCGAGCTCACGCGCGGCTCACTCGAGGAGGAACGCGCGGTAGGCCGCGTCGCTGGGCGGACGCCCGAGGAACTTCGTGACCAGCTTCACCTCGTCGTCGCTCGCGCCCATGGCGAGGACGTCGGCGCGATAGTCGGCCGCCGTCTTCGGGTTCAGGAGGCCCTCCTTCTTGAAGCGCGTGAAGAGATCCTGGGCGATCGAGAGCGCCCACTGGTAGCCGTAGTAGCCGGCGTCGTAACCAATCAGGTGGCCGAAGCTCGCCTGAAAATGCGTGCCCTCGACGTACTTGAACGGCGTGTAAGCGTCGTTCACCTCTTGCAGGACCTTGGTCGTGTCGAAGGGGAGCTGGCGCGTGTGGTAGGTCTGGTCGAGCGCGGCGAGGAAGAGCTGACGCTGCGTCGCGAGCGCGCGCCCGAAGCCGCGTGAGCGCAGCATCGCGGCGTGGAGCTCCTTCGGCATCGGCCTATTGGTCTCGTGATGCACGGCGAAGAGATCGAGCGTCTCCTTCGCCCAGGCCCACTCCTCGAGCATCTGAGACGGCGCCTCGACGAAGTCGCGAGCGACGCTCGTGCCGGCGAAGGACGAGAGCTCGGCCTCGCTGAGCACGTGATGAAGGACGTGCCCGAACTCGTGGAAGAACGTGACGGCGTCCTGGTGGCTCATGAGCGCCGCGCCCCCGCCGCCCGGCTTCGGGAAGTTGCACTCGATCGCTGCCAGCGGGACGAGGCGCGAGCCGTCCTTCAGCTTCACCGTGTCTCGGATGCTGAACACGGCGGCGTGCTTGTACTTGCCCTCGCGCGGGTAGAGATCGAAGTAGAAGCGGCCGAGCACCTTGCCGCTGGCATCGACCACCTCCATCGGCTCGACGTCGGCGTGCCACGTCGGTACGGCCGCGGGGCGGTACTTGATTCCGTACATCCTCGACGTGATGGCGAGGAGGCCTTCCTTCACCTTCCGGACCTCGAAGTACTGGCTGACCTCCTTCGAATCGAGGCCGTATTTCGATTTTCGCAGCTGGTCTTCCAGGTAGAGGCGATCGGAGGGCGGGATCGGATCCGTCACCTTGCCTCCGAGCTTCGCGTGCGCGGCGCGGAACTCGCCGATCTCGAGGTCGCCCTTCTTCGCGAGGTGCTTCTTCAGGCCCTCCAGGAACGATGCGACGGTCTTCGCGTCCTTCGCCATGCGTGGCTCGAGCACGTAGTCGGCCCAGGTCGCGTACCCGAGCAGCTTCGCCTTCTCGGCGCGGAGCGCGAGGATCTTGTCGAGGACGGCGACGTTCGTGTCGGCGGCGCGGTTCTCGAACTTCTTGTAGAGCTCGAGCGCGAGCTCGCGATCCTTCGCGTAGGTGAGGACGGGGAAGTAATCCGGGTAGTCGGTCGAGATGCGCACCTTGCCGTCGGCCTCGGGCTTGTGCGACGCGAGCCACTCCTTGGGGAGGCCTTCGAGCTGCGCCGGCGTGGCGTCGACGAACAGGTGTGACGCCGCGAGGTTCGTGTCGAAGTCCTGGCCGAGCTTCGTGAGGTCGTCGTTGATCGTTCGGACGCGCGCCTGACCCTTGAAGTCGAGCTCGAGACCGTTCCTTCGGAAGTCGCGGAGCACGTGGGTGAGGAGCCGAGCGCGCGGCGCGGTGAGGTTCTCCTTCTTCGCGGCGTAGCGCTTCACGACGCGCGCGAGCGCCGCATCGAGCCAGAGACTCGTCTCGAGCTTGTCGACGTTCGGTTCGCACTTCTTCGCTCGGTCGCGCACGCCCTCGTCGGGATGGGCAACGGCCATGAGCGCAGGGAAATCTCCCGCGTTGCGGATCGCGATCCGTGCGCGATCGAGGCCGCCGAGGGTGTTGTCCCACGTGAGCTCGGCGTCGGGCTTCGCGTCCATCGCGCGAACCTCGTCCAGCGTGGCGGTCGCCCGCGCCAGGCTCTCTTCGCAGACGCGCACGATGCCGTCGCGCGCCTTCGTGATCTCGTCGGCGGTGGGCGCGCCCGGGCCGACCTGCGTGCGGCCGAGACCCACCGCGACCGGATCGACGTCGAACGCGGCAGGAACCACGACCGGCTGCGGGACGATGGGCATCAGCGGCGTCGGCGCGGGGGGCGCAACCCCGTTGCCGGCCGGAGGCGGCTGAGGCGGACCCGCGCCGCCGCAGGCCGAGGAGAGGATCACGAGCGCGGCGAACGAGAGAGCGCGGGCTTTCATGCGGGCCGCAAGAATGCGGCACAAGGGCAACGATGCCAAGCGCTGGCTAGCGATAGTCGAAGCGAACGTTGTCGAGGTGGACCTTCGCGGTGGTGGCGCCCATCTGCGTGTACGTGATGCCCATGAGGAGCGCGACGTCGCCCGTCTTGAGGTCGGCCATGAGCGGCAGCGCAAAGAACAGGGGCTGGCCGTCGACGGCGAGCGAGTAGGTGCGCGAGGGCGCGAAGCTCACGCTCGCGTCGATGTGCACCCAGCGACCGGTCCGCGCGGCGAGCACGGTCTCGTGAGACGCGAGCACCGTCGGGCTGCCTCCGCTCTCGCACGATTCATCGAGGGTCCAGACGGTGTCGCGGATCGAGACGTCGGTGACGCAGGTACCCCCACCGGGGGACCTGAACGACACGCTGATGAGCTCGACGTCCAGCGTCGCGTCGTACGTGTCCACGAAGACGTCGAACGACAGGTCGTACGCCGAGGGGGTCTCCCCGAAGTCGTGCTGGATGAGCGCACCGCGCTTGGCGGAGCCGGTCGGCACCTCGCACGCGAGCGAGCCTGCGGGCGATTTCGACGCGGACGTGTCGAGCGTCACCATCCCGGTGAGCGTCCCGAGCTCCGTGAGCGCGCCCGTGTCGAAGTCAGCGCAGAATTTGGGCTTCGGGCTCAGGGTCGCGCAGAACGGCGGCGGCGGCGCATCCGTCGCGGCATCCGAGATCGGCGTGCCACCTTCGTTCATGCCACCCTCGGCCTCCATCCCGGCGCCGGCGTCGGTCGTGCCGGCGGAGAGCCCGTCCGTCGTCACGAGCAGAGAGCAGCCGCTGACGGCCGCGAGCGTCAGCATGGCAAGAGCAAGGGAGCGCAGCGACCGAGCGGACATGGCAAGAGCAAGGGAGCGCAGCGACCGAGCGGACATGGCAAGAGCAAGGGAGCGCAGCGACCGAGCGGACATCACTCAGAGGAACGTCGCCGTGGCGTCGATGCTGAGGTCGCCGTTGCCCTTGTCGTTTCCGCCGGCGTCGAGAAGCGTGAGCGGACCCTTCAGCGAGATGGCGCTGATCTGGCTGTCTTTCGGGCGAATGTCGATGGTACCTGCCAGCTTCGCGCGGAGCCGCGTGCGCGGATCGACCTTCTGCGTGAACGTGAGAGTGACGGCGAACGCGGCGCGCTCTGCCGTACCCGAGTGCAAGATGAACTCGACGCCGTCGATGACGGTCGCGCCATCGTCCTTCTGACCCAGCAGCTTCAGCACGGCATCCGAAGAGGGAATGAGCTTCTCGCCGATCTTGACGGCACGCTTGGGGAGAAATTCGACCGTCTTGTCGGTCTCGAAGATGGTCCCGAAGTGCTCCTTGATCTGCGCGAGCTGCGCCGTCGCCACCTTCGTGCCCGAGCCGTCCTGGGCGGAGAGCTTGCCGTCGTCGTTGCGGGTGACGATGAAGCGCGAACCGGCCAGCGGGTTCACCGACTTCTTCTCGTCGCCAGTTCCCTCCTGCTTCGTCGTGAAGAGCTGCTTCACGTCGATGGTCGCCTTCGTCACGCGGAACTCGTCGGAGGCTTGCACCGAGATCTGGGCCGAGTCCTCGTCGACCTCGCGAAAGACCTTCCCCTCGAACGTGAACTTGAACGACGTCTTGGTCGCGACGTTGACCTTCGTGCCGGGCTTCGGCGGGCGCTGGAGGAACGACACCTCGTTGGACGCCGGCTCCGCAGTGGCGCTCGTTCCCGCGCCGCCCTCTTGCGCGAGGTTCTGGATGATCTTGCTGCACCCAGGGAGGAGGCAGAGGCAGAGGAAGGCCGTCGCGAGCTTCGGGATCATGTGCGGCCAACCATATTGGCGAACGCCCGTTCCATCAACTGGCTAGTGGCGCTTCAGAGCGCCAGGAGCGCGCCGGTCGCAGGCTCGCCCGTCGCTGCTGCAATGGCCCGCGCGTAGGCGTCGACCTGGCGCGCGTAGTCGTCCTTGCGGCTCGCGATCTCGATGTCGGTCTTGAAATCAACGACCGTCCAGCCGACGCCTTTTTCGCGGAAGGCGAGGTCGACGACGCCCTCGAGGATCGCGCCGTCGTCTGCGCGGAGCATGAGCGCCGTCTCGCGCTCGACGCGCTCCGCTGCGCGCGCGCGCACGAGCAGCGGATGAGCGAGCGCGGCGGCGACCACATCGCGTGCAGCGGCGATCTCGTCGTCGGAGGCGCCGACGATCCGCCCGTGGATGCGCGCGGCATCCGCGATCGCGCCCGCGTCGCCGTCGAGGGGCACGGAAGCGAGCATCGCGTGCACGAGGATGCCGAAGCGCTTGCCGTGCGGACGCGCCTGACGTCCGCCCGCGGTCGTCTCGAACGCGACGTTCTCCGGCACCGGTGACGTCGCCGATTTCTCCTCGGTCACGGTGCGGATGACGAGCGTGGGGACCGAGGCGCTGGCGATCGCGGCGTCGTGAGCGCGCTTCCATGACGCGTGCTGCTCGATGCCCTCCTTCGCGACGGTGCCCTTCTCGTCGAGCGCGAGGATCTTCTGCTGGCGTTGGCCGGCGTCGTCCTCCTTGTCGAGGCCGAGCGCGCTCGGATCCCAGAACACGACGCTGTGCGTTCCGACGGCAGGACGATGGAGTCCCGGACGCACGGCCGAGCCGGTGCTGCGCGACGCCTGGTCGCCACGCTCGAGCACGGTGTCCTCGCCGAACATCGGGCAGCCGGGGGCGGCCTTGGCGCCTCGTCGATCCGTCGGGTAGAGCACGGGATCGAGCGCATCGAGCCAGCCCTCGGACGCGGGGCGCGGTTTTCCCGCGCCGCTGTTCGGCGCGCCGGCCCCCGACGGCGGTGCCGCTTGCTTGTCGTCGCGCTCGTCACCGACGACGGGGACGACGAGGAGATCGCGCGCGCGCGTCGTTGCGACGTAGAGGAGGCGCACGGCCTCCTCGCGATCCTGCTCGAGGATCTCCTCACGGCGATCGAGGAGCTCCTTCGGGCTCGCGCCGCACAAGGGAACGGCCCAGAGCTTTCGCTTTGCGTCGACGTGGCGCGACGGGTCACGGAAGGTCGTGTTGGCCGTGGGATCGACGAGGATGACGACGGGGAACTCGAGGCCCTTGGCCTTGTGCACCGTCATGATGCGGACGCCGTCCGTGCCTTCCTCGACGACGGGTGCCTCGTTGACTCCGCCGCGCTCGGCGTCGTCCTCGAGGCGACCGACGAACGCGCGGAAGGACGTCACCGAGCCTTGCTCGAAGCGGCGGGCCATGTCGAGGACGCGCAGAATGTTGCCGAGCGCCTGCTCGCCCGCTGGCCAGATCGCCACGCCGGCATGAGCGCGCGTCGCCTCGAGGAAGAGCGCGATGGTGTCGGCGATCGAGCGCCTGTTACGCCCGACGTGGAGGCGTGCGAGCACGTCGAGCGCTTCGCCGACCGGGCGCGTGAGCGCGGTGAGCTTGTCCTCGTCGCGCTTCCGGATCGGGTGGAGGTGGCGCTGCGTGTGGCGAAAGGCGATCAGCGCGTCATCGGCGAGCGCGAAGAACGGACCCCGCAAGGTGGCGTAGACGCTCATCGCGTCATCGGGCCACTCGACCGCCGCGAGCGCGCTGCGGAGCGCGATGACCTCCTCGCGTTCGTGGAAGCTCTTGCCTCCGACGAGGACGTGCGGGAGCCGCCGCACTTCGAGCGCACGGACGTAAGGCCGCGTGACATCACTGCCGAAGCTCTGGAGGCGCTTGAAGAGCAGGCAGACGTGGCGCGTCCCGATCTTCATGGGCTCGGCGTGCGAAGGGAGCGTGATCGTCCACCCGCTGTCGTTCACCAGCCAGTCGACGAAGGCCCCGACGGCGTCGGGCAGCGACA
>JANXVA010000576.1 GCA_025351875.1 Myxococcales bacterium
CGTCGCCGAATCGCTACCGCCGTCGTGCGGCAGCGGATTCGTGCCAGCCTCCTCGAGCGGGTCCGTGCCGCCTCCATCCGCACCCGTAGCGTCCGGCGCCGCGGCGAAGACGCCGCCTCCCTCCGACCCGCCACAAGCCACTAGCCCGAGACCGATCGCTACCGCTGTAAGCCCGAAAAGAAGCCTCATATTGCCTCCGAGGTAGTACGTGGGTGGGGCCACCTTTCCCCCTTTATGAGGCGATCGTCTCCGGCGCGTCGAATCTCGACGCTAGGCGCTAGAGCGAGATGCGACCGCGCTTGACGCGCTCGAGCATGGCCTTCGCCTCCGGCAGCTCGCTCGACTGGGGGTACAGCTTCTCGGCGCGCGCGAGGAGCCCCTCGACGCGCTCGAGCTCGTCCTTGCGGGCGAAGAGCACCATCTGTCGCATCGACGCGAGCGCCTGGTCGACCAGGAGCGACGCGAGGTTGAGGCGCCCGTTGCGATGGGACGGACAGAGTCGGACGGCGCGCTCGGCGAGCTCGTGCTTGCTCGTCGAGCTCTGCTCCATGTCCGTCAGGAAGACGTACATCTGCGCGCAGGGCGCGGCGAACGCGATCTTCGTCGGGTCGTGCTCGATGCGTCGCGCCATGTGCTCGATCATGGGGCGAAACGGGAAGAACGTGAAACGCAGCGCGTCCCAGGCGCGCGCGCGATAGAGCTCCCATCCGACGGTCGCGAGACGATCGATCACGAACTGCTCGACGGCCTCGTCGTTGCCGGACCACGCCCAGACATCGACGGCACGCAGCAGGATTGCCCTGCCGCTCGTCGTCAGCTCGCCACGCATGTTCGCCTCGTCGAGGGCCTCCCCGACGACCGCGAGCGCCGCGTCGAGCGCGGCGTTGCGCCAGCGCTCCGCGGCCCCGAGCGCGCGACGGGTGACGTCCTCCGGGACGCCTGCGATGCGCCCCGCCTCGCCTACCCACGAGAGCGCGAGGAGCGCGGCGCGACCGGCGGGCGCCAGATCGCGCGAGGTGTTCTCCGCTCGCTTGCCGAGATCGGCCACGACCTCGAGCGGAACGCGCTCCGGAGGGATGAGCACGCCGGTCTTGTCCTTCGCCTTGCGCGCGCCGCCGAGAATCGCATCCTCGAGCTTCGCGAGATAGGCGCGTTCGTCCCCGAGCGCGAGCCACGCCGCGAGCGAGCGCATCCATCCGTTCGCGGCCGCATCGGGGAAGACGCCCTCGAGCACCGAGGCGACCCTGCCGTAATAGAGGGCGATGTGATGCAACATCTCAGGCGGACGCGCCAGCATGGGCGGCGCCTCGACGAGGCGCGCGAGCTTCGTCACATCGCCGTCGAGGGCCGCGCGAACCGCCGCGTCACCGCCGGCAAGCGCACGCACCGCGGCGATGAGACCCGCGGCACGCGGATGAGGCACGCTGCGCGCCGCGAGGTTGCCGACGTGATGGTGGAAGAGCCGCGAGAGGACGAGCTCATCCTCGAGCCTCCCGAGCAGTGCTTCGTCCTCCGCCCGCCACACGGCTACGACGCTATCAGCTCGCGGGGGATCGGGGATGCCGCGGGCGCGCGCTCGGCTACAATGAGGGGGTGCCGTACCGCGTTGCCGCCCCCCCGGAGCCGGAGCCCGTCGAGACGGATGACCCGTACGTCCTCGTGCTCCGCGCGCAGCGGCGCCGGGCGAGGATGGTGAGCGCGCTCGCCGCTCTGTTCGTGGTCGGTGGCACGATCGAGATGGCGCGCTCCGGGAGGTCCCCGCGTCAGGCGCCGATGCCCGAGGCCGCGCGCGTCGACAGCGCTCGCGCCGCGATCCTCGGCGCAAGCGTCCGCGCAGCGTCGGCGCAGTCGCGGTTCGAAGCGGGTGTGCGCGACGCGATCGCCGACGCGGTCGTCGCGCGGCCGGATCTCGGAGCGTGCCCGATCGAGCTCCCTGTCGCGTCGTCGCTGGCGCTGGGCCGCCCGAGCTTTCCGTTGCTCACCGTCCAGCGCGCCGAGCTCACGGGCTCGCTGCCGAGCCAGGCGGTCGCCGGCGTCCTCGCCGACGTGCGCCGCGCCGAGGCCCACCTCGCCGCGGGCAGGTTCGAGGAGGCGAAGCTCTACGGTCGTGCGCTCGATCGACCCGAGCGCTTCGCGTACGACGTGGTCCTCGTCATGCACGCCTCGAAGCAGCCACACGCGCTCTCCGGCAGCGCGTACGAGCCGGGCGCGATCGAAGGGCAGGCGTACGTCTACGACTTCGCGACGGGGCGGGTCGTGTGCGCTGGAGAGGTCTCGGCGAGGAGCTCGAGGGAGATCGGCTACGTCTACTCGGATCGCTCGGACACTCCGCCGTCGCTCGGTCCGGTCGCACGCATGGGCGACGCGATCGCCGATGACATCCGCCTCCAGACCGAGCGGGCGATCGTCGCCGCGGTTCGCTGGCGTGCAGGGCCACGACTGCAGCTGACCGAGCGCTGAGCCTACCTAGTCGAGGCCCATGCACTCTGGCTTGTAGTGCCGGTGACCGACGTCATCGAGCGTGTAGGGCGGATCGCACGACTTGGGGCCCTTGCGCGCGGTAGGCAGCGGCGTCGGCCCCACGAACGTTGCCGGGCGGGCCGACGCAGACGCGGGCGCGGACGGTGAGGCGCTCGGCGAATCGGAGGCACTCGGCGATGCCGACGAGCCAGGCGATGCCGACGAGCCGGGCAATGCCGACGAGCCAGGCGACGCAGACGAGCCAGGCGACGCAGACGAGCCAGGCGACGCCGACGAGCCAGGCGCGGGCTCGGGCGTTGCGGTCGGCGCGGTCTCCACGGTGCTCGTGGGGCCGACGGTCGGCAGCGTCGAGAGGGGCGACGGGAACGGAGCCACGGAGGAAGCGGCGACAGGCGCGGCCAAGGCCGGCCGATGAAGGAGCGCGTACGCCCCGAGGAAGAGCCCGATCAGCGCGAGCATGCACGACACGCTCATCACCGCGAGCATGAGGCGGCGGGTCCGTTCGCTCGCATCAGGCCCAACGGGCGCGTCATTGGTTGTCTGCGAGTGAGCGAACACGGCCGAGGTGCTCGGCACCTCGTGGTGCGGAGGGTCCAGCGGGTCGAGGTGGACCGGGATGTTGCCGTCATACGCGTGCTCCGGAAACGCCAGCGACGGCGGCGGAGCGGTGGCGATCGGGACGAGACTGCTCGCGGCGAGCTCCATCGCGGTCACGAGGTTCGAGCGTGCCTCGAGCACTTCGTGCGCGAGGCGCTCGACCCACTCGCTCACCTCGGTCGCGGACGCGAGGCCGATGTTGCGCTCGAGATCGAGCGCGAGCTCACGCGCCGAGCCGTAGCGCTTCTTCGGGTCGGTCGCGAGCGCACGGAGCACGATGGCGTCGATCGCGGGGGAGAGATGCGGCGCGATCTCGCTGGGTTTCGTGAAGTTGCCCTGGACGACACGCGTGACGATGTCGACGTCCTTCATTCCGTCGTGCAGGCGGCGTCCGCAGAGGAGCTCCCACAGGACCACCGCAGCCGCGAACACGTCGGTGCGCCGATCGACCTGACCACGGATCTGCTCCGGGGCCATGTAGGCGAGCTTGCCCTTGATCTGACCTTCGCGCGTGACCTGAGCCCGACCCGCGGCCTTCGCGATTCCGAAGTCGAGGACACGTGCGGTGCCGTCGGCGCCGACGATCACGTTCTGCGGAGAGACATCGCGATGGACGACGCCGAGCAGCTCGCCGTCAGGTCCCTTCGTGTCGTGGGCTGCGTGGAGCCCGAGCAAGACGCCGCACATGATGGCGGCCACGATGCGCGGAGGAACGGGCTCGCCACTCTTGCGCGCCGTCCGCATGAGCCGCGAGAGCGACTCACCGTGGACGTACTCCATGACGAGGAAGAGCCCCTCACTGCCCTGGACGACGTCGACCATCGGTACGACGTTCGGGTGACGAATGCGCGCGACGATGCGCGCCTCGTCCATGAACATCGTGACGAACTCCTGATCCTTCAGGTAGTGCGAGTGCAGCCTCTTGACCGCGACGGTTCGCCCGAAGCCCTCGGAGCCCAGCAGTCGTCCGAGATGGACCGTGGCCATGCCGCCCGCAGCAAGCTCGTCGAACAGCGCGTACCGACCAATCACCAGCGGTGTGGTCGCGGCCGTGGTGGCAGCAACGGATTGCGACACGACGAGCAGAGCGTATCAGAGGTGGAGCGGCCGCACAGAGTCCGCCTGTAGCAACGACGGCGTACCCCTGTAGCCGCTCACGCACCCACGTACGCGCAGACAAAACGACGACGCGCGCTGGAGTCCCACGTGTGGGTCCCGCAGCGCGCGTCTCGCTTCGAGGGGCGGAGCCCCTAGGAACCTGTCAAGGCGCCTTGGCGATGTCGTTCAGGTCCGCCGCGAAGGCGTACAGGAAGAGGAAGATGTAGACGACGATGCCACGCGGCGGTGTCTGGATACCGCGCATCTGCTTCGCCTTCGCCATCTCGGCGGGCACCATGATCCACGCCCAGTAGATGCTGTAGATCGGGATGAAGATCGGCCACCAGGCGAACGACTGGTTGCCGGTGACGGCCTTCAGCTCGTTCGTCATCTTGATGATCGTGACGAGCGCGAAGACCGCGCCGACGAGGCCGATGAGCGAGCCGACACCGGCGAGCGCGGCGATCTCGGTGACGCTCGCGAGCACGCCCCCGAGGATGTTGCCGATGACCGAAGCGAGGACGGGGATGAGGAAGACCATGAGCGCGTTACGAACCGTCGGGCGACCGCCCGAGGGTGCGCCGACGCCTCCGAAGCCCTGCTGGAGCGCGCCGCCCATGGCGCCGAAGCCGCCCTGCATTGCACCACCGAAGCCGCCCGCGGGAGCCTGGCCGTAACCCGGCTGCTGGCCGTAGCCTGGCTGCGCGCCCGGCTGCTGACCGTAGCCCGGCTGCGCGCCCGGCTGCTGGCCGTAGCCCGGCTGAGCGCCCGGCTGCTGGCCGTAGCCCGGCTGAGCGCCCGGCTGCTGACCCGGCTGACCGTACGCACCGCCTGGGGCGGCGCCCGGCTGACCGTAGCCCGGCTGCGCGCCCGGCTGCGCGCCCGGCTGCCCATAACCCGGCTGTGCGGGGGGTTGGCCGTACTGCGGCGGCGCACCCGGCTGTGCGCCCGGCTGGCCGTAGCCAGGCTGCGCGGGGGGTTGACCGTACTGCGGCTGCTGCGGCTGACCGTAGCCACCCTGCTGCGGGGGCTGCTGGCCCGGATAACCCGGGGGATAGCCGGGGGGGTAATTGCCACCAGGGGGTTGGTTCATGGCGCATATCCTATCCACACCGGCTGGCACTGATCACGCTTTTGTGGCGGGCTTTTTGCGATCCCCAAAAAACCCCGAAAAAAGCAGGGCCACACGGCAGAATTTCTCCCGGGCGATGGCGCGGCGTGCCCGCCGTCGGTCAACGCACGCGCTCCTCCACGGCCGTCCACGCGCCCATGGACGCATGGGCTTCTCTCCGCACTACATGCAGTTTGCATCTTCTTGAATGTAAAATGCACACGATGTCCCGGACGACCTTTCACGACGCCGGGCGCCCGCGGCGCGGTATCCTGACGCCCGATGGGCGTGCGGACGGCAATCCTCGGGGCAAGCGTGGCGGCCGCGCTCGCAGCATGCTCGCTCATCACATCGACGAGCGGGCTGTCGACGGACGAGCCCGCGGCCGAAGCCGGCACGTCGCTCGACGCCGGCGAAGCTGCCGTCCCCGTTGCCGACGCGAAGGTCGACGGCACGACGGAGGCTGGCTCGAGCTCTTACCGCGCCACGGTCCTCGCGGACGCGCCGCTCGCCTACTTCCGGTTCGACGACACCAACGCCGTCGCGAAGGACGAGACCGGCGCCCACGACGGGACGTACAAGGGCGCCGTCACCCACGTCGCGGGCGCGCTCGCGGCCGAGCCGAGCAACGCGGCCTTCTTCGACGGCTCGACCTACGTCGAGGTCGGCGACGTCGGGTCATTCGTCGGCAAGACTCCGTTCACCCTCGAGGCGTGGGCGTCCCCCATCGCCGGCGCGACCGAGCCCGCGTGCCTCACCGCGAAGTCCTTCGCGCCGGGCGGCGTCAACGGCGACATCTCTGACGGCTACACGCTCTACGCCGATGTCGGCTCGAACGTGGTCGAGTTCGCTCGCTTCGCGGGCAGCTCGAGGAGCGGCCCCGCAGGGACCGGGATGGCGAACGGCCGCTTCACGCACGTCGTCGCGACCTACGACGGGACGAACGCGGCCATCTTCGTCGACGGAGCCTCGGTGGCCAGCAAGGCCTCGAGCGAGCAGCTCGTGACGACGTCGAGCCCGCTCACGATCGGTGCGGGTCGCGGCGGCATCTACTGCTACTTCCACGGCGCGCTCGACGAGGTCGCCTTCTACGACGTTGCCCTCCCCGCCGCGCGCATCAAGGCCCACTACCTCGCGGGCATCGCGAAGTAGCCGCTCACCAGCCGCACTGCTCACCCTTGTTCTGCTCCTTCAAGTAGGCGCGGAGCGGGGCGAAGTACTCCAGCATCGCGGAGGCGTCCGCCTTCTTCTCGCCGGAGAGCACCGCGAGGGCCTCGGGCCACGGCTTGCTCTGACCGAGCGCGAGCATCGCGCGCAGCTTGTCACCGGCCGCCTTGTTTCCGTGGATACTGCACGTATCGAGCGAGCCCTTGTGGCCCGCCGCCTTGCAGAGCGCGCGGTGGAACTGGAACTGGTAGATGCGCGCCAGGAAGTAGCGCACGTACGGCGTCGACGCCGGCACGTGGTACTTCGCGCCCGGGTCGAAATCGGCCTCGGTGCGCGTCACCGGCGCCGCGATGCCCTGGTACTTCGTGCGGAGCGCCCACCAGGCCTCGTTGTACTTCGCCTTCGGCGTCTTGCCGCTGAAGACGTCCCAGCGCCACTTGTCGATCATCAGGCCGAACGGGAGGAAGGCGACCTTGTCGAGGGCCATCTTCATCTGGACGTTGAGGCGCCCCTTGTCGTTGTTCGGGACCTGATCGAGCAGGCCGAGGTTCTTCAGGTACTGCGGCGTGACGCTCAGCGCGAGCGTGTCGCCGATTCCCTCGTGGAAGCCGTCGTTGGCGCCCGCCTGGAAGAGGATCGGCAGCTTGTAATAGTAGTGGAAGTAGTAGTCGTGCCCGAGCTCGTGGTGGATGGTGATGAGGTCGTCCTC
>JANXVA010000585.1 GCA_025351875.1 Myxococcales bacterium
TGGCCATGTACGCGGCGTGCGGGCCGCCGTACCCGAGGGGTACGCCGAAGCGCTGGGTGCTGCCGACGGCGACGTCCGCGCCGAATTCGCCGGGCGGAACGAGCAGCGCGAGGCCGAGGATGTCGGCGGCGACGATGAACATCGCGTCGGCCTTGTGAGCCGCCTCGCCGAAGGCCGTGTAGTCGATGACCTCGCCGTCGGTGGCGGGGTACTGCACGAGGGCGCCGAACGCGCCGAGCTTGGCGAGGTCGACCTTCGAGTGGTCGCCCACCTCGACGACGATGCCAACCGCGGTGGCGCGCGTGCGGATCACGTCGAGTGTCTGCGGGTGGCAGCGGTCGGAGGCGAAGAACGTCTTCTTCTCCTCGCTTCCCTTGAACTCGTACGCGAGGTGCATGGCCTCGGCGGCAGCGGTCGCCTCGTCGAGGAGCGATGCATTGGCGATGGGCAGACCGGTGAGATCGATCACCATCGTCTGGAAGTTGAGGAGCGCCTCGAGGCGGCCTTGCGCGATCTCGGCCTGGTACGGCGTGTACTGCGTGTACCAGCCGGGGTTCTGGACGATGTTGCGGAGGATCACGGGCGGCGTGATCGTGCCCGAGTAGCCCATGCCGAGATACGAGCGCCAGACCTCGTTCTTGGCGCCGAGCTCACGCGCGCGCTCGAGCAGCGCGGCCTCGGTGAGGCCGGCGGGGAGCCTGAGTCGATTCGCCATGCGGATCGACGCCGGCACAGTCTCGGAGATGAGCGTATCCAGCGATGCGAGGCCCATGGCCCTCAGCATTCGCGTCTGCTCCTCGAGGCTCGGACCGATGTGGCGGCGGACGAAAACGTCGGGGTGCGCGAGAGGGTTCGACGGCAACGACATTGGGCGTATCTCTAGCGCCTCCCGCCGCAGGAGAGAAGGAGGGTCCGACAACTGTTGAGGTCGATGCGAGCGACCAGGTTGAGGAAGCGTGGCGTCCGTGCAGAGGAGATCGGGCACGGGCACGGGCACGACGGGATCCCCCGACCCACCCCCGGCCTCGCTCACAGCAAGCGAAACTCGACCTCACAGCGAGCGATCTCGAGACCTCACAGCCCACGCACCGCAGGCGTGAAAATCAGTGCCGCCGCCGGCGCCGCTCGCCGCAGGCGAATCACGCCGGCCCAGTCGCGAAACGGGGAGGCTCACGCGAGGCGTGAGGGGCGAAGCCCTGCTAGAATCCGCCGGGCTTGATGCCTTCGGAGTCGCCGCCGATCGACTTGATGTCGGGCTGCATGCGCGCCTGCTTCACGTTGTGCCAGTCGCTGCCGGTCTCGTCCTCCTCGAGGCCGAACTGGCCGTCGAGCATCGGGCGGTCTTCCTTGTCCATCTTGTACTGGAAGTAGCCTTTGCCCTTCGTGGTGGCGCTGGCGCCGACCATGCCGACCGTGTGCTCCTTCCACGTGTAGTGGAGGACATTGCCGCGCTTCGTTCCGCTGAGCTCGCCCCACTTGCTCTGGTCGGCGCGCTTCCAACGACCGACGACGTTCGAGCCTTCCTCGACGAGGTGGAGGTAGCCATAGACGGGGTGGAAGTAGACCCCCGACCACGATTCGCCTTCGGGCATCGGCCCCGACGCGACCTTGGCGTGCTTGACGTCTTGGCCGTCACCGCATCCCGCGGAGGCGAGCGCGGCGGTCGCGACGATCGTGAGGAGCGCAGCAGCGCGGGCGGACGAGAGTGCGAACTTGAGGAGGCTCATGCGGTGCGAAGTGTACGTCAGCGCTTCGTGAACGTGAACGCCTCTTTGGTGGAGAGGTCGGTCAGGGTCAGGTTCGTGTCCTGGGCCGTGAACTGGAACTGCGCGCCGGCGCCCGTCGAGGGGCAGAGCTGGGTCTCGGCGAAGGTCGCTCCGCTCGCCGAATAGGCGCTCCGCCTGACGGTCGTGGTGGTGGTCTTGCCGCTGCCGCCCAGCTCGATGATCTCATCGACCTTCGCGGCTCCGATCCGCATCGAGGCCTTCGCCGTGATGCCGGTCGGCCCGGACACCCCGGCCGCCCCGACGTACACGGCGTAGGCGGTCAGATCATAGGTACCGTCCACGACGGTGCCGCCGATCGACGTGGGCGGTTCGCCTTGGACACCCGTACGGTCGACGAGCAGCCCGGTGTTGGGGAGCTCCGAGCAGACGCCACCGTCGGCGCCGCCCTCTGCGAGGGAAGCTCCGCCGTCTCCCCCGCCTCCGCCCGAGACCACCGGCGGTGTCCCTGAGACCACGGCCGTCCCTGGCTTCTGCGGCGGATCCGAACAGGCCGCAACGATGGCGAACGCGAGAGCAGCCCAAGCAAGCCATCGAGACATGCCCGGACCCTAGCGCCTGGCTGCGATGAGGGCCAAGCACTCGGAGCTCGGCCCCCCCGGCCGCAGCTCGGCAAGGCTCAGAGCTGCACGTCGGCCCAGAGCACCGCCAGATCGAGCTCGATCGCATCGAAGGGCTCGGCGCGGACGCGCTCATCATCGGCCCACGTTGCCATGATCACGTACTTTTCGCGATCGAGCCGGAGGACCTCGAGGGTGCGCGCGATGGGATCGACGAGCCATACGTGCTTGACCCCGGAGCGCGCGTAGATCGGCACCTTCTTCGCGCGATCGAGCTTTCTCGTCGAATCGGAGAGCACCTCGCACGCCCAGTCGGGCGCGAGATCGAAGTAAGCCAGCTCGTTTGTCATCACGGGCATGCGCTCGCGGCGCCATCCGGCCATGTCAGGAACGAGGATGTCCTCGACGAGATGGAGCTCTGGCTCGTCGAGGAGGATCCAGCCGCCGGGACCACCACGACCACGCTCGAACGCAGGGCCGAGCTCCTCGCCGAGCGCGCTCGCCGCTGCGGTGTGCGGCTTCGCTGGCCGCGGAAACAGGTAAGGCTCGCCGTCAATGACCTCTGCGACCTTCTCGGGCGGGGCCGCGAGGACGTCCTCGTAGGTCGCGCGCGATCTCGCGCGCTCGCTTTTCGTGACCCTATGTCCGCGACAGCAGCTCGGCTGTCCGCGGCCAGATCACTTCGCGCAAACGGCGGCGACGCGCGCAAATTCGGGAACGAGCTCGTTGTAGCTCTCCATGCGGCGCCCCGTGAACTCTCCGGCGATCTGGTAGAAGAAGCGATTGCTCACGACGGGGATCGCCGCGTAGGCCACGGAGTCCGTCGGCATGTTGCCGAACCCGAACGTTGGAACGAGCCCCTTCGCGGCGAGCATCCTGAGCTCCTCGGTCTTGAACTCGGCGGCACCGCCGTTCCCGATGGGCCCGAGCTCCCACGTCGTCGTGTGGATGATCCCGGGCGGGAAGCCGTGCGCATCGAGGAACTCACGGGTTCTCCCGACCAGCCACTCCGGTCGCGCGGTCAGATAGATCGGGCGATAGCCCTTTGCCGCGAGCGCGCGGAGCGCCTCGGGCGCACCGGGGTGCGTCTCCGCGGTTGCACCGATGAGGAGCGC
Organism: Myxococcales bacterium; assembly: GCA_025351875.1. Taxonomy (GTDB): domain Bacteria; phylum Myxococcota_A; class Polyangia; order Polyangiales; family Polyangiaceae; genus Labilithrix. The sequence goes on from JANXVA010000585.1 coordinate 3,460, forward strand.
CGCGTACTCGATGTTCTCCGACGAGGTGAGCGTGCCGTCGACGTCGCTGACGAAGATCGGCGTCTTCGGCGGGACCACGTCGATGAAGAGCTCCGTCGAAGACCCATCGCCCTGGACGACGAGGCGCACGCGATGCCGACCCGGACCGAGGCGCCGAGCCTCGGGGATCTCGAACATCACGCGCCCGCCGTTGTCGGTCACGCCCTCGACGGCACCACGCGGGTCGCTTCCCTTCGTGGTCGTGGCGGTGCCGAGCGCTTCCCACCCGCTCGCGCAGTCGCGCTGCACGAAGACGTCGACGTCCTCGTCCTCGAGGAACGTGTCGGTGATCCCGTACGCGAAATGCGCGAGGATCGTCTGCCGCGCGCCGGGGTTCACGAAGAGATCGCGCCCGCGATGGTTCGGCGAGCTCGGCAGGCCGGAGGCGAGGTCGGTCGTCACGAGGGGCGTCTCGATCCAGTGCCGCCACGAACGGAGCTCGGCTCGCGGGGCGGGCGGCGCAGCGCACTCGAGCGTCGGCAGACACGGCTTCGCCTCGTCGACGTTCGCTTCGACCTGTCCGGTGTCATCCCCCGAAGCGGCAGAACAGCCGACCGCCAGCAGCATGAAGCTCGCGAACAAACGACGCATGGCTCGTCCACACGCAAGGAAGGGGCCAAGGTAATCAAGTGTGCGCGCGCGCGGGATCGCCCACGATTGTTCGTCGCGACTCCGTGTCGTGGATCAGGAGAGCCCCACCGCTCGAACCCACCCTCCGTCTACCTACGCGCTACTCGCAGCCGATCTTCTGGGTCGCGTAGGCGACGTCGTCGAAGAAGACTTGCTGCTCCGCGGCCCCCGGCGAATACGAGAAGCCGACGCGCATCTGATCGTACGGGACCCCCTGCGTGCCGATCGTGTTCTCCGCGGCGTCGATGACGAGCTTGCCGTCCGCCCACAGCGAGTAGTGGCCAGCAGAGGCGAGCTGGATCTCGAGCTCCAGACACGTCCACTTCGCGATAGGGAGGGTCGCGGTCGAGTCGTGGTCGGAGTCGTTGGCGACCGCGTTGTCGGTGTTGATCCGATAGCGGTTCACGCCGTCGCTGGCCGCGATCCTCAGGCTGATGTCGTCCTTCGCCACCGTGTCGTTCTGATGCGCGAGCTTCGCGAGGCTCGAACCGGGCAGGAGGACCTTGGGCAAGAAGACGTAGAAGCGGATGAAGACCTTGCCCGAGAGCACCGGCGGAACGTTGGCGCGCACGTTGGCGAGGTTGATGGGCGGCGTACCGCCGTCGACGGACGCGTTCATCCCGCCGAAGACGCGCAGGCTGTACGCGCCTGCCCACGGGTTCTGGATGCCGCTCGTGGGGCCGGCAGCGGTCGCTACGCCATTGCTGGAGGTCTGCACCATCGACCACTTCGTGAGATCGCCGCGCTCGAAGTCGTCGCAGAACACCGCGAAGCTCGGGCAGATGGCCGCTGACCCGCCGCCCTCTTCGGCATCGACGCGCGCGTCGGCGACCAATCCGCCGTCGCCGGGCGAGTCGCCGTCCGCCGACACGCGCGCATCTTTCGCAGCGTCGGGCGTGGGCTCATCGCCCGCGAGTGAGCCCGTGTCGACCAGCAGCGAGCAACCCGTCGCCACGACGACGGCGACCGACGACGCACTGAAGGCCACTGCCCTCGGCCAAGACGTCCCCATACCTGCAGACTAACATCAGGGCCAGGCCGCGCGAGCTCGCGCCTTCGACGGCGTCTCCCGGTCGGCGTGGAGCCAACTCAGAAGCCGTACTGAAAGATTCCGATGTTGGCGCCGACGTTGCCGACGGCATAGAGCCCGCCCGCGCCGGCAACCATGACCTCCCACTGGGAGCCGCCAGGCGGCGGCGAAAGGGGAGTCTCCCACGTCGCCGTCGCGGGGTTGAACACCTGAAAGGTACCCCCCGCCTGGATGACGATCTTGTTCTGCCAGATCTGGCCCGTATGCGAATTGCAGCTGAACGTGATGTCGGTCAGCGTCGTCCATCCGGCGCCTGGGTTGGCTTCGTCGTACGCGTACATCTTGTTCTTCGGCGCAGTCTGCCCGCCGAACACATAGATCTTGCCGCCGTAGGCCGCGCCGCACCCATTGTTGATGGCGCTGGGCGTGTTCGCGATCGTGTTCCAGGTGTCGCTGCTCACGTTATAGGTCTGCACCGTGAGCAGGTTGCCGCGACCGCCCGCGCCGTAGACGAGGTTGCCAGACACCGCATACGCGGCTTCGCCGCGTTGGAATGAGGTCGTGTAGGAGCTGTGGTTGACCCAGGCCACGAGCGGCGACTTGTTCGGGGAGTAGCTCCGCGCTTCGGTCCCGATGTAGTGCAACTGTCCGCTGGCGGCGACCAACGTCCCCCCGTAGCCGCACGCGCAGAGGTTGTTGTTGACGAGGCTCTGGTTGGCCAGGGTGCTCGTCGTCACGTCGAAGCTGCGAAAGAACTGCGCGGTGCCGACGCCGCTGTTGTTCTCGTTGGCGTAGTAGAGGAAATTCCCCATTCCGATCGTGTACGCAGTGCCCGCGAACTGAAGGCCCGTGTCCGTTCCGACGAGTGCCCATCGCGGCGTGCAGGCGCCCGAGGCGTTGCACGTCGAGTCCACTTTGCAGGCGGTCGGGCTGAGGTCATCCCTCCCCTGCGCGGTCCCGACGACGACGTCGCACGCGCCCGTCGCGCCGCAGTTCCGACATGCGGGGCACGCGGCATCGCCGCAGCATCGACCGTCGATGCAGTTGCCCGAGACGCACTCGGTGCCCGCGCTGCAGAGCTCGCCGAGGACCCTCCGGCACTGGCCAGCGGCGTTGCACGCGTTCACTCCGGTGCAACCGTTGGGCATCGGGTCCCGCGTTCCCGCCGCGCTCCCGATCGTCACGGAGCACGTGCCGTCGGGTCCGCAGTTCTTGCAAGGGCCGCAAGCCGACTGGCTGCAGCACACGGCGTCGAGGCACGTGAGCCCGTCGCGACACTCCGTGGACCCAGCGCAGCCGGAGCCCGGAGCCTTCCCCGGGAGGCAGCTTCCGGCCACGCAGCGGAACCCGTCGCCGCACGTACCCGGCGTGCAGGGACCGCCACTGCTGCCCGTACCGGTCTCGGCGCCCGGGGCGGCGGGCCCATCGACGGATCCATCCGGGAGTCCGCCTGCGGACGACTCGGTCCCGTCGGTGACCTTGAAGTCACCGAGGAGACCGGTGCAGGCGCCGGCGAATGCGGTCAGGACGAGGATCGCAGCAAGTCGAATCGGGCTCATGTTCGCGGCCTCCACGCGGGGCCGCGAGCGTATCACGCAATCGCCAGCGGGCTGCCAGGAGCGACCCGCGTCACGCCGGCTCAGGCCTGCGCGTCGTCGCTGCCCTCTTCCTCGAGGGCAGCTCCGTGGCACTTCTTGAACTTCTCACCGCTGCCACACGGGCAGAGGTCGTTGCGGCCGATCTTCGGCGTCTCCCGCTTCACGGGAGCGACCGGCGCGCGTCGCGGAGGAGGCGCGGCCGCCTGCTCTTCTTCCGACCCCTCGGGTGCCTCGCCGCCGTGACGGAGCTGCAGTGACTGCGCCGCGCGCTGGTGGCGCTCGTAGTCCTCGCGCTCGAGGCGCTCGATCTCGCTCTCCTTCTGGAGCTTGACGCGCATCACCTTGGTCACGACGTTGGAGCTCACCCCGGCCATCATCGTCACGAAGAGGTCGTAGCCCTCCTTCTTGTACTCCTGCTTCGGATCGCGCTGGCCGTAGCCGCGCAGCCCGATGCCGTCGCGAAGGTGCTCCATGTTCGTGAGGTGCTCGACCCACTGCTTGTCGATGTCCTCGAGGTAGAAGTGGCGGAAGACGCGCATGAGCAGCTCGGTGCCCATCTCCTTCTCGCGCTCCTCGAGGATCTTCCGCGCATTCGTGTAGAGCGCATGCGCGAGGTCCGACGGGTCGTGAAGGTGCTCGAACTCCTCGGGCTTCGCCTCGAAGTGCTCGACGAACGCGGCCCGGATGCCCTTCCAGTCCCAGTCCTCCGGCGGCTTGTTGTGCGGGCAGCTCTCCTCGACGATCGCCGAGACGATGCCGTCCACGAGATCGAGCAAGCGCTCACGCTGCTGCGTGAGGCTCGACGGGATCTCCTCCATCAAGCGCTCGTAGACCTTCTGCGGATCCTTTCCATCGCCTTCCTTGAAGGCGAAGCGGTAGCCCCAGAACTGGTAAATGTCCGAGCGAAGCTGCTCCATGTCGAGGATCTCTGTGATCTCCTCGACCTTCGTCGGGCGCTTCACCTCGTCCCCGGCCTGCGGAACCGGCGTTCCGTGGTGGATGAGCATGTCGACGATCGCCTGCTTCACCTCTTCACCGAGGCGCTCGAGCGGCTCGATGGGGCGGCTCTTGCCCGTCGCCTTGCCCTCTTCGTCGAGGACCTCCGGCGTGTAGATGCCGAGGAGCAGCTGCTGACGGATCTTGTAGACCGTCTTGCGCTGCTCGTTCATCACGTCGTCGTACTCGAGCAGGTTCTTGCGGATGTCGAAGTTGCGTCCTTCGACCTTGCTCTGCGCGTCGAGGATGCTCTTCGTGACCCACGGGTGCTCGATGGGCTCGTCGTCCGGCATGCCCATGCGCTCCATGAGCGATTTGACCTTGTCGCCGGCGAAGATGCGCATGAGGTCGTCTTCCAGCGAGAGGAAGAACTTGGAGGAGCCCGGGTCGCCTTGGCGACCGGCGCGGCCGCGGAGCTGGTTGTCGATTCGGCGTGACTCGTGGCGCTCGGTGCCGACGATGTGGAGACCGCCGACCTCGCGGACCTCGTCGCCCTCCTTCTTCGAGGAGGCTTCGTACCTCTTGATGACGGCTTCGAAGTCTTCCTTGTCGACGTCCTCGTCCTTGCCCTGCTCCTTGAACTCGAGCTTCGCGAGCATCTCGGGGCTGCCGCCGAGGACGATGTCGGTGCCGCGACCGGCCATGTTCGTCGAGACGGTGATCGCGCCTTTGCGACCCGCCTGCGCGATGACGTACGCCTCGCGCTCGTGGTGCTTCGCGTTCAATACCGCGTGCGGCACGCTCTTCTTCTTCAAGATGCGCGCGATCGCCGAGCTCTTGTCGACGCTGGTCGTGCCGACGAGGACCGGCTGCCCGCGCTCGTGGAACTCGATGAGCTCGGCGATGACGGCGGTGAACTTCTCGCGCTCCGTCTTGTAGACGACGTCTTCGAAGTCCTTTCGAACGAGCGGCTTGTTCGTCGGGATCGTGATGACGTTGAGTTTGTACGTCGAGTGAAACTCGGCCGCCTCGGTGTCGGCGGTGCCGGTCATGCCGCCGAGCTTCTTGTAGAGGCGAAAGAGATTCTGAAACGTAATCGTCGCCATCGTGCGGGTCTCTTCTTGGATCCGCACGTTCTCTTTGGCCTCGACCGCCTGATGCAAACCGTCGCTCCAACGACGCCCCGGCAAAACGCGCCCGGTGAACTCGTCGATGATGAGGACCTTGCCGTCG
>JANXVA010000592.1 GCA_025351875.1 Myxococcales bacterium
ATCATGAGGTCGAGGAAGACGAGGCGCGGAGGCTTGGCACGGAACGCATCGAGTGCCTCGGCGGCATCGCGCGCGATCGTGACCTCGGCGTTGGGCGCGGCCTTCTTCACGTACATCGCCACGAGGCGCGCGATGTCGACGTCGTCGTCGACGACGAGGACGGCGAGCGGCGGCGGCGGCACGGTGTTCTGTACGGCGACGCGCGCGAGCTCCTCCTTGGCGGCGCGTAGCTGCCAGACCACGGCGTCCATCGACGGAGGACGCTCCGTGGGCTCCTTGGCCAGCAGCATGTCGACGAGCTCGCTCAGGCGCTTCGGGATGCCCGCCACCTTGTCTAGCTTGGGCGGCGGCTCGTGCAGGTGATTGAAGAGGACGAGCACCGCGCTCTCCCCGGCGAACGGGAGCACCCCTGCGAGGACGCGAAAGGCGAGCACGCCGAACGCGTAGGCGTCGACGTAGTGCCACCCGGCGTTGGCGTAGGTCGGAGAGACGATCTCCGGGGCCATGTACGCGGGCGTTCCCGCGACGATGCCACCGTCCGGCTCGTACGCCGCGCGCACCAGGCCGAGGTCGGTGAGGACGACGCGCCCGCTGGCGGAGAGGAGGACGTTCTCGGCCTTGATGTCACCGTGCGAGATCCCGGCGCGATGAATCGCCGCGAGGCCATCGGCGATCGCGACGAGGACGTCGAGCTTCTCGGTGAGCGGGAGCCCGGTCCCCTCGAGCCGCTCGAGATGATGCGCGAGGGTCACGCCCGCGACGTGCTCCATCACCATGTAGTCGATGCCGGAGTGCGAGCCGAATGCGTAGACCCCGACGACGCCGGTGTGCCGGATGGCGGCGAGGCCCTGCGCCTCTGCGCGGACGGACTGCGCGACCTCGACGAAATTGGCCTTGATGGCGACGCGCCGCGAGAGGTTCCTGTCCCAGGCGTCGAAGACCTGGCCCATCCCGCCCTCGCCGAGCAGCGCGCGGATCTCGTAGCTGTCGGCGATGACGTCGCCCAGGGCGAAGATGCCTCGCTCCGAGACGGGCCCTTCGGAAAGCGGGAGCTCCTCGAGCTCCTCGAACTCCTCGAGCTCGTCGGGCGGGGGGGCTGAGCCGGTCGTCATGCGCCTCTCGTGATTAGCATCCTCCAGGAGTGGACGCCGCGAGACTGCGATTGCATGGTCGCGGCGCATTGAGGCGGGCCGCGGCGAACCTCCTGATCACGACGGTGGCGCTCGGCCTCGCAGCGAGCGCCGCGGGCGCGTGCACGTCGAGCGATGCGGCCTCACCGGCCCCGGATCCGATCCGCGTCGCACCTTCGCCAGGCACGGCCGACCCGACCCCGACGTGGTACCGCGATGTCGAGCCCATCGTTCAGCGCGAGTGCGCCGGTTGCCACACAGCTGACGGTACCGGCGGTTTTCCGCTAGATCGCGTGAGCGCGAAATCGCTCGCCTCGCTGATGGCAGAGCGCGTTGCGTTTCGCGACATGCCCCCCTGGCCGCCCGGGCGTGGCGGAGCTCCGATCGCGGGAGCACGCGTGCTCGGGAGCGACGCGATCGCGACGTTTGCAGCGTGGGCGATCGCCGGTGGGCCGGATGGCGACCCTCGCGATCACGTCGAGCGTTCTCCGCGCGTCTCACCCGTCCCGCCCGGCCCCGCCGATCTGCACCTCGAGGTCCGCGAGAGCTACGAGCCGCCGGCAAACCCGTTCGTCACGGACGAGGTTCGCTGCTTCGTCCTCGATGTCCCCGAGGAGACCGACGGACTCTGGGTGAGCGCCGCGAGGTGGCGCGCGGGGACGCCGCGCAGCGTCCACAATCTCGGCGGCGTCGTGCTGGGACCACAGGCCGCGAGCGACGCACGTGCGCGCGCGCGGCACGACGGGCGCCCCGGCTTCGAGTGTGGTGGCGGGCTCTCTGACCTCACGGTCGGCGCCATGGTCGGCGCGAACGGAACGGGCGGCGGTGGCGAGGGCGCGACGTTGCTCCCCGCAGGAACGGCGCTGCGCCTTCCGCGCGGTGGCGCCGTGCTCATGCGCGTGCACTATGCAATCAAGCATCTCGCCGGCGCCGTCGATCGCTCGGGCGTCGACCTCTGGCTCACCCCGGCGAGCGCGCGCCCGAGCGTGCGCCCCATCGTGACGACCATGGTCGCTGCGCCCGTCGAGATCCCGTGCCCGTCCGGCCCGTCGAGCGACCCATCGTCGCCGTGCAGCCGAGACAATGCGTTCGCGAGGCTCGCCGTCGCCGGTGCAGCAGGTGCGCGCGCTCACGCCGATGCGCTGCTGACGACCTGCGGCAGGGATCTGGCGCACGCGCCGCAAGCGACGACGAGCGGCGACCACTTCTACGTGAGCACGACGTGCACGTCGGTCGCGCCGTGGGACGGCACCGTCCACGTGGTG
>JANXVA010000594.1 GCA_025351875.1 Myxococcales bacterium
GAACGCGCCGATGATCGGCCCCAGGGCCCCGGCCAAGGCCCAGTCGGCGAAGCCCGCCGCGAAGCCCGCCGCCCCCGTCGACCTCATCCAGAAGGGCCAGGCGCAGTTCGAGGAGCAGCAGTACGAGGAGTCGATCCAGACGCTCTCCGCCGCGCTCCTCCGCCCGAGCAACACGCCGGCGCAGAAGGTGGAGATCTACCGCCTCCTCGCGCTCGACTACATCACGCTCGGCCGCAAGGACGAGGCCGAGAACGCGGTGCGCGGTCTCCTCGTTCAGCAGCCCGAGTACGAGATCCCCGCCAAGGAGTCGCCGCGCTTCCGTGATTTCTTCGCGCAAGCGCGCGCGAAGTGGGAGGCCGAGGGGCGCCCCGGGATCGTGAAGGAAGAGCCGACGCAGAAGCCCGTCGTCCTCAAGCACGGCTCGCCCACGCAGGTCGAGGCCGGCACGACGCTCGATCTCCGCGCGAGGCTCGACGATCCCGACGGACGCACCGGCAGCGTGAAGCTCTTTTACCGCTCCGGTAACAAGGGTGACTTCACGGACGCTCTCGCCGAGGTCGACGCCGCGTCGGTGCACGCGACGATCCCGGGCGCGGCGATCAAGCCGCCCGTCGTCGACTACTACTTCGAGGTCCTCGACGGCAGCGGGAGCGTCATCGCGAGCCGCGGCGACGCGAGCTCGCCGCTACGCATCGCCGTCCCCGAGGCGTCCTCCAAGGGCTGGGTCCTTCCGGTCGCGATCGGCGGCGGCGTGCTCGGCGCCGCGGCCATCGTGGGCGTCCTCGCGCTCGCCGGCGTGTTCAAGTCGTCGAGCGGCGGCAGCACCGCCACCGGCCGGGGGACGTCGATCGTGAGCGTCAGCGTCGGGCAAGCTTCACGCTGATGGGCGAGCCGCGCTATCCGTTCGTGCACGTCGATGTCACCGCCGACGACGTCGACGAGACCAGCGCTCTTCTCTTCGAGCTCGGCGCCGAGGGCGTCGAGGAGCGCGACGAGACGACGCTCGTGAAGAACGCCGTGAGTGGCAAGGTCACGCTCGTCGGCGCGTTCGCGAAAAGAGAGGACGCCGAGGCGGCGATCGCAGAGCTCGTTGGCTCGCTCTCATCGGGCGCCCCTCGCTACGAAGAGGTCGTCGGCGACGCCTGGCGCGACGCGTGGAAGGAGCACTACAAGCCTTACGCGATCGCAGAGGGCCTCGTCGTCCGTCCGCCCTGGGAGCCGTACGAGGCGAAGGCCGGCGAGAAGGTCCTGGAGCTCGAGCCCGGGCGGGCCTTCGGCACCGGCTTGCATGAGACCACCCGCCTCGTGGCCCGCGCGATCCGCGCGCATGCCTCCGAGGTGCAGGGCAAGCTGGTGATCGACGTCGGTTGCGGCAGCGGGATCCTCGCCCTCGCGGCGCTCGCGCTCGGCGCCGCGAAGGCCGTCGCGATCGACAACGATCCGGAGGCGATCGACGTGACGCGCGAGAACGCGGCGCGCAACGCGCTGACCGATCGCTGCGAGGCCAGCACCACGGACGTAGCTGCCCTCGATCTCCAGGCGCCGCTCGTCCTCGCGAACATCGAGGCGCGCATCCTGATCCCGATGGCCACCGACCTGCAACGCCGCGTCGCGCCGGGTGGACTGCTCCTGCTCTCTGGCATCCTCGTTCCGCAGAAGGACGACGTCCGCGCCGCCTACCCCGACATGGAGCTGCTCGAGGCTCCGGCGCTCGGCGAGTGGGTGCTCCTCGCGCTGCGCAAGGCGGGATGAGCGTCCGCGCTCCGGTCGCGAAGCTCGCGTCGGGTGAGCGCACTCTCTCGGCCGAGTCGTCGCAGTATCTCTGTCGCGTGCTCAGGCTGCGTGAGGGCGAGCGCTTCGTCGCGTTCGACCCGGAGTCGCGCACCGAAGCGGAGGCGACCATCCTCGAGGCGAGCGCGAGCGCAGCGCGCGTGACGATCGGCGAGTGTCACGCGGCGAGCGTGGTCGCCGCGACGCCCGTGGCGCTCGTCTATGGGCTCGCGAAGGGTGACAAGGTCGACGGTGTCGTCCGTGATGCCACCGAGCTCGGCGCGACGCGCATCGTGATCGCGCGCACCACGCGCGCGGTCGCGAAGCTCGACGGTGAGCGCGCCGGCACGAAGGTCGATCGCTGGCGGCGAATCGCCGAGCAGGCGGCGCGCCAGTGCGGTCGCGCGGACCCGCCGTTCATCGACGGCGTGCTCGGCTGGCGGGACGCGCTCACGCTCGCGAGCGACGACGAGTCGGCCGCGAAGTTCTGCCTCTGGGAGAACGCGACCGAGCCGCTCGCTCCCCTCCTCCGGGATGCGCTCTCGCGCGGAGCGCCGATCGTTCTCGCGATCGGCCCGGAGGGCGGCCTGACCGAGGCCGAGGTCGAGGAGGCGCGCGTACTCGGTTACGCGCCAGTTTCTCTCGGCCGTTTCATCCTCCGGACGGAGACGGTCGCCGCAGCCGTGCTCGGGGCCGTCCGCATCCTGACCGTCCCGTGACGCTGGCCCATCCGACGTGACAGAAGCGTGGCGGGCCCCCGGGCCGGGCGACGATTACAGTTGCGACTGTCATGGTCATCCTCGCCTTCTTCTTCGGTCACTGGGTGTCGTCGATCTTCTCCCAGACGTTCTTCTTGCACCGCTACGGCGCGCACAAGCAGTTCTCGATGAGCAAAGGGTGGGAGCGCTTCTTCCATCTCCTCGCGTACGTCTCGATGGGCGCGAGCTTCTTGAGCGCGCGCGGGTACGCCATCCTTCATCGCATGCATCATGCATACAGTGACACGCCGAAGGATCCGCACTCGCCCACGAACTTCAGCAACGCCGCGTCGATGATGTGGGCGACCAAGCACCGCTACGACGCCTTCGCCTACCGCCGCGAGCAGCCCGAGCCGCGCTTCGAGAAGGACGTGCCGGACTGGCCGCTGCTCGATCGCCTGAGCCAGAGCTGGGCCGCGCGGATCCTGTGGCTCGGCGGGTACACGGCGTTCTACGCCGTGTTCGCCACCCACTGGTACCTCTGGCTGCTCCTTCCGGCGCACTTCGTGATGGGCCCCATTCACGGCGCGATCGTCAACTGGTGCGGTCACCGCTACGGCTACCGCAACTTCGACAGCGACGACGTCTCGCGCAACACGCTCTGGTTCGATTTCATCACCATGGGCGAGCTGTTCCAGAACAACCACCACAAGTACGCGATGCGCTCGAACTTCGCCGTGCGCGCGTTCGAGCTCGACCCGACCTACCAGGTCATGCGCGTGCTCGACGCCGTCGGCATCATCCAGCTGAAGCCTCTCCGTGAGCTGGATGCGAAGGGCGAGCTGATCGCGCCGGGCATGGAAGCGGCAGACGAAGAGGTCGTCGAAGCAGCCGCCGAATAATCGCTAGATGCGGACGCGGTAGAGTCCGCTTGCCGTCACGAAGTAGACCCACGGCGCCGAGAGCGCAAAATCGAAGACCGGGCCGCCGGTAGAGGGGACGGCGAGGAGCGCGATCGTGAGCGGCGATCGCGTCCCCATGACCTCTGGTGCTACGCGCCCGAAACGTTCGCGTCGACCCGGATCACCAGACCTCGCAGCGGTCCTTCCGCACCATCTTCGCGTCGGCCTTGCACGAGAACGCGGCCGCGAACTCGGGGAGGTTCGAGATCGGGCCGTTGACGCGGAAGTTCGGCGGCGAGTGCGGGTTCGTCGCCACCTGGTGGCGGAGCGCCTCGTCGCGGAGCTTGCCGCACCAGCTCTGTGCGAAGCCGAGGAAGTACTCCTGCTCGGCCGTGTACCCGCCCTCGTACGTTCGCTTGCTGCTCCCGTTCTTCGTCCTCATCGCAGCAAGCGCGAGCTTCGCGCCGCCGAGGTCGGCGATGTTCTCGCCGAGCGTGAGCTTGCCGTTCACGTGCACGTCGCCGAGGACGACGTAGCCGTCGAACTGCTTCTTCACGCACTCGGCGCGCCGCTCGAACTCGGTGTTGACCGAGCCCGACCACCAGTCCTTCAGGTTGCCCTCGGCGTCGAACTGGCGGCCCTCGTCGTCGAAGCCGTGCGTGAGCTCGTGGCCCATGACCATGCCGATGCCGCCGAAGTTCGTCGGCATCGGCGAGGCGTTCGCGTAGAACGGCGGCTGCAGGATGCCCGCGGGGAACACCATCTCGTTGAGCTGCGCGTCGTAGTAGGCGTTCACGGTCGGGGGGCTCATCTGCCACTCGGCGCGGTCGACCGGCTTGTCGATCTTCGCCATCTGCCGGCGGTGCTCGAACGAAGACCCGGCGATCATGTTCTTCGCGTACGCGTCGCGCAGGATGGCGAGGCCGTCGTAGGAGCGCCACTTGTCCGGGTAGGCGATCTTGTTCGCGATCTTCGCGAGCTTGCCGAACGCGGCCTTGCGCGTCGGCTCGTCCATCCATGCGAGCTTTTCGAGGTTCTCGTGCATCGAGGCCTCGATCGCCGTGACCATGCCGACGACGGTGGCCTTGCCCTCGTCGCCGAGCGTCTTCTTCACGAAAGGCTGCGCGAGCGCCTCGCCCATGCTCGCGTCGACCGAGCGAACGCAGCGCTTCCAGCGCGGCGGGAGCGTCTTCGCGCCGACGAGCGCCTGGCGCCAGTGGAACTTCTCGTCGACGAAGCGCCTGGGGAGCTGGTCGGCCGTCTGGCGGTAGAGGTGCCAGCGCAGGTACGTCTTCCACTCGCCGATGGAGACCTTGCCGCCGATCATCTGACCGACCGTCTTCATGAAGTCGGGCTGCGCGACGTTGAACGTCGTGACGCTCTTCGCGAACGCGCCGTCGAGCCACGGGTCCCACTGGATCCCCGGCGCGAGCTTCGGGAGATCGGCCCTGGTCGCGCGGTGGTTGATCTTCTTCGGCTCGCGGCGATCTTCTTTCGACATCCAGGCGGTCGCGAGCATCGTCTCGATCTTCAGGACGGTCTTCGCGGCAGCCTTGGCCTTCGGCTCGGCGTCGCCCGCGAGCTGCAACATCGCGGTGACGTGCTTCTCGTACGTGGCTCGCAGCTCGACCATCTTCGGGGTCTTGTCGTCGACGTAGTATTCCTTCTCGGGCATGCCGAGGCCGCCCTGCCAGATCATGCCGACCACCTGCGTCGCGTCGCCGAAGTCCTGCGCGGCGCTGAGATCCCAGACCATGCCGAGGCCGTCGCCCTGGAGCTTGCCGAGCACCCTGGTGAGCGACGCCGGGTCGGTGACGCCCTCGATGGCCTTCAGCCACGGCTCGAGCGGCTTCGTTCCGGCCTTCTCGATGCCGTCCTCATCCATGCATGATGCATAGAAATCGCCGATCGCCTTGCCGTACTTGTCGTCGCCGGCCTCGCCCTTGGCCTTGGTCTCGAGGATGCCCTTGAGGATCTCCTCGTTGCGGTCGCGGATCACGCTGAAGCTGCGGTACCAGGTCGCCTCGTCACCCGGGATCTCGGTCGTCTTGATCCAGTTGCCGCACGCGTGCTGGTAGAGGTCATCGCAGGGCGACACGCTCGTATCGAGCGCGGACCTCTCGACGCCCGACCTGGCTGGCGGCTGTGCCTTGTCGGCGGACGCCGCGCTCGCGGACGAGGGCGGCGTCAGCGTGGTGCCGGGCACCTGCGTCGGTGCGGCTTCGCCGCCGCACGACATCAACGCAAGGGGAGCGACACCGAAGGAGAGGAGCAGGGCGAGGGCGCGGCGCATGATCGCCGTATGCCCTCGGGCGAGCGTGGCGACAAGGGGCTACAGGAGGAAGGAGACGCCGAACGAGAGCGTCGGATAGCCGACGCGGAGCGTCAGCGCGATGCTGTCGTTGAAGTGAAAGCGGCCTCCCGCGGCGAAGAGGAAGTCGACGCCGGTAGTCGACGGGGCGTAGCAGTTGCCCTTGAACTTTGGGTCGTTGCCGCAGATGTCTTCGAAAAACCCGTGGTAAATATAGAGACCGGGCTCGCCGAACACGCTCCAGCGCGGAGTCAGCCAGAAGTTCCACTGCATCGCGACCGGGATGTTGATGAAGCCCGCGCTGCAGTCGAAGTTGTTGAAGTTGAAGCCGCGGTAGTAGCAGCCGTTGTAGCGCAGGTAGTCGAGGCCGAACGAGATCGCGACGCTGTTGTTGATCGTCGAGATGAATCCGTTGTGGACGATCGGGATCGAGAAGCGCGCGCCGGCGCCGAACGCGCCCGACGCGTAGCCGCGGTTCGCCCAGCCGAAGTCTACGTGGGGCTCGATCTCCACCTTGTAGTCGGGGTGGTCCCCGGGGTTCTTGATGATGCTCTGGGCGTCCGCGGTCGTACTGATCGCGGCAAGGACAGAGAAGGCGGCTACGGCAAGGAGCCTCGGCTTCGACATGAGGGGATAGTACCTCGGGCGAGGCCGCGCGAGGCGCGTGACCAGCATTTGTCGCTCACAGCCGCATCCCTTGGCCGGTGGTGTCCCACCGCGGGAAAGAAGAAATAGAGCGAGACCGCTCAGCGAGCAGGACCGATCGCGGCGTCGAACTTGTCGTGGTTCTTGGTGGCGCAATAGTTCGCGGGAATGACCTTCGAACCGGCGAGATCGCGCTTGTTGAGGGGACACACGAAGGTGGCGAGGTCGTCGGCGCTCCAGGACTTGAACATCTTCACGTTCGTCTTGGGGCGGATGACACCGGGCTGGACCGGATAGTCGACGTCGACGTTCTGGTCCTTCCACGTGTCGGTCTTGCGGAGGACGGTGACCGGGACGTCGAGGCCCGTGACCGAGACGCCGGTGAGCACCTTCGTCGTCATGTCGACGCCGATGAGGTTCGCGAGCTCGACGACGTGCTCGCCCTGCATCCGCTGGCAGCCGTGCGAGACGGGGCCGCGAAGGAGCTTCCACTGGCCGTCCTGCGCGGTGATCGGACCGTGGAACGCGATGCCGCGGTTGAACGGGATGAACGGGAAGCCGCCCCAGGTCGCGTGGTCGTCCGAGGGGACCCATGGGGACGCGCGGTTGATCGCGTACGAATCCGGCTGCGAGTTGACCTCCGCGCCCGTGGCGATCGGGTAGACGACGGCAATCTTGGTGCGGCCGCCCTCGACGAGGGTGTCTGCGTAATAGGGGAGCGGCGTGCTGTGTCCCGCGGGGAGGTAGCCCGTGACGCGCGCGGTGTGCGCGGTGAGCGAGACCGTGATGGCGGGGCTCTCGAGGTGCGGGAGCGTGCCGCTGTAGACCCACTGCTCGGCGGAGCCCTTGCGGAGCTCGTCCTCGGTGAACGCACCGCCCTCGTCGCCCGAGGTCGCTTCATCGGCGGCGCAGCCGGTGAGCACGGAGCCAGCCGCGAGCGGCAGCGTCACGAGGGCGAGAACGAGGAGGCGAGAGAGCGAGCTCATGAGGTTACACCTACTCCAGCACACATGGTGCCACGCGTCGCACCTGGCACATCTGCGTCCTTTTTTGGATTTTTCCGAGCCGGGAGGGCGAGCTACTGGAGCGGGTGGGATCCATCTGGCGTGACCAAGGTCACCCCTGCCCTACCCCCCGTGTAAACTCGGGACCCGCTGAAACGCGACGTCGATGCTCGAGCGAATCGCCCTCCACCAGACACGTCTCCGGACCCCCGGGCTCGGCCTCGAGGGCAAGGGAGTGGCCCTCGGCGCGAAGGGCCTCGTCCTGCTCCCATCGCTCGATCGCCTCGTGGCCTGGCTGAGCGTCTACACCCGCGAGCACTCCCTCGAGGACCTGATGGCGAGCCTCGCCATCCAGATCGTGAAGAGCAAGCTCGGGACGCGCGAGATCACGCTCTCGTTCGCTGCTGAATCCGCCGACCGCATGGACCGCGTGTCGGAGACGGCACGCCTCGTCGGCGGCTTCGCGTTCACCGGCACGAGCCGCCACTTCGTCCAGTACCGCGATGCTGCGGCTCCGTTCGGTTACGACGCGACGCAGCTCATCTCGACCGACGCCGCGCTCGTTCTCTATCACGACCGATTCACCCAGGTTTACGAGCTCGACAAGGAGGTCAGCCTCAAGTCGCTCCTGCTCCGGCTCATGCCGCACGTCGACCCCTCGACGATCGACGACGGCGGGCCGCGCATCATCGTCGCCGAGCAAGGGCTGGGGCCGGCGCTCATCCATTACTTCGTTCGCTCGAGGGTCGAGGGCGAGGTTGCCGTCGGCGAGTGGCCGCCGACGAGCGCGTTCGATGAAGGCCCCGTGCGCCGCTACGTCATGCGCATCCCGGAGCTGCCGAAGCGCATGCGCCCGCTGATGGCGAAGACGCCCGGCATCACGACGTTCCTGCCCGCGGGCCCTGGTGTCGCGGTCGAGATGGGCTACCGCCATCCCGTCGCGCTCCGCGCGTGCCCCGTGTTCGACGCGGGCGGCCTCGTCCTCTTGCGCGGTCGCGGTGAAGAGCCGTGGACGCTCGAGAAGACGCCCCAGATGGGCGACATCCGCGCCTTCGCGCGCGTCGAGCTGCGCGGCGGTGACGGCCTGGACTCCGCGGTCGCGACGGGCAGTCATCTTCCCGATCCGGTGCGCGTCCCGCTCCGCGTCGTCCCCTCCCCTTCGCCGTGGCGCAACGTCACCGCGACGTGGATCGCGCCCGCGCAGATCCCGCTCCTCCGTCGCATCGCCTACGCCCTGCCCCACCAGACGATCCTGCGCACGCAGATCGCGATCACGCCGCGCGGCGCCTTCTTGCGCTCGAGCGCGGGCATCGAGGCCATTCCGCTCGGCATGTTCTTCGTCGAGATCCACCCGTCGCTCTACATTCCCGCGGGCTACGACGTGACCCCCGCGGTCGCGCCCGAGGTCCTCTATCGAGCGCTCGGAGCGTCGTCGTCTCAGGTGCTCTTCATCGATAGCAGCGCAAAGCCGATGGCCGTCGACGAGAGCGCGTTCGCGCCGCTCGAGACGCAGCTGCTCGAGGCGCAGACGTGGGAGCCGCTCGTCGCCGACGCCATCCAGCGCGCGCTCGACGAGGCGCCCGTCGATCTCAAGCTGGAGCCGCTCGGCGTGTTCGCGCTCAGCCAGGTCGCTCCGCCGCCCGAGGCCGGCCCGCCCCAGCTCGGCGCCGGTGACGGCGGCGCTCCGCAGCTCCCGCCGGGCCCCGGCAGGGCCTGAGCGATGGCCAAGGACGATCCGCAGGCGCTCGCCGAGCGGCTCTTCACCACG
>JANXVA010000778.1 GCA_025351875.1 Myxococcales bacterium
TGCGCTCACGGCAGTCCCCGCGCTCGCGCAGCCCACCGAAGCAGCGCCCGGCGCGGCGACCCGCGAGCCCGCGCCGGCAGCGGCAGCGGCCACGCCCGACGCGGCGCCGAGCCCTGCGCCTGCCCCCGAAGCGATCGCGCCTGCGGCGCCGGCGACGCCTCCTCCCGCCCCCGAGGCCCCGTTTGGCTGGGGTGACTTCACGTGGATGAACGGCCAGAGCCGCCAGAAGGACTTCCCGCTCAAGGCCTTCGGCGACGCCGTCACGCTGAGCCTCTACCTCGACGTCAACTACGGCTACTCGGCCAACCACCCGCGCGACAACACGTTCACCGGCACGGCGTCCGTCCCGCGGCACAACGAGTTCAACGTGAACCTCGCGTCGGTCGGCATGGAGTGGAACTACAAGAACGTCATCGGCCGCCTCTCCCTGCAGTACGGCTCGATGATCAGCATCGTCCAGGACCTCGACGGAACGACCGCGCGCGGTCGCAACAACGCCGTCCAGAACCTCCGCTACATCCGCGAGGCGACCGCCGGCTACCACTTCGACGCCCTGAAGGGCGTCAACGTCGAGGGCGGCATCTTCATGTCGTACGTCGGCCTCGAGAGCTACCTCCTCGCGGAGAACTGGAATTACCAGCGCTCGGTAGTGTGCGAGCACACGCCGTTTTACTTCCAGGGCATGCGCGTCCAGATCTTCCCTTCCGACCGCGTGAAGATCGAGCCGTGGCTCATGAACGGATGGCAGACGTACGGTAAATGGAACCTCGCCCCCGCGGGCGGCATGGCCCTCCGCTGGAGCGCCACCGAGGCGCTCACCCTCCTTGCGAACTTCTACGTCGGCTCGGACACGAAGGGCGACGGCGACCGGATCCGCTTCCACAACGATCACAGCATCCTGCTCCGCTACTTCAACGAGCCGACCTCGGGCTTCATCTCCAAGGCCGCCCTGAGTCTGAACAACCACCTCGGCTTCGAAACGGGCGGCAATGATCCGACGACAGGCGGCGCGCTTGCCGGCCCGGACCACGCGCACATGGTCGGCTCTTCCCTCGTGAACCGCCTCTGGTTCTCGCACGACCACCTCGCTCTCGCGATCCGAGGCGAGGTGTTCTCGAACCCGACGCGCTACCTCTCGCAATATCCGCCCCCTGGATTCGAGAGCGGCCCGGGCGTGAAGGCGCTCCAGATCTGGGGCCTCACCACGACCTTCGACGTGATGCCGACGGATTTTTTCGCCTTCCGCCTCGAGGGTTCGTACAGACACGCCAATGTCCCCTACTACGCGGGCCCGGGAGGCACGACCTCACCCGACGGCTACCAGCCCACGCCCGCGGGATACGTGCCGGACATCGTGAAGGACCAGGCGCTGGCCGTCGCGTCCGTCAACTTTCGCCTCTGACCGCGAAGCAACGGAGCAACGCGCTCAGGCGTCGACGCGCAATCGATACCCGATGCCCGGCTCCGTCACGAGATAGCGCGGGCGCGCCGCGTCCTTCTCGAGCTTGTGGCGGAGCTGCACCATGTAGACGCGCAAGTACTGGGTCTGGGTCGCGTACGCGGGGCCCCAGACCTCCTTGAGGAGCTGCCGGTGCGTAGCACCTTGCCGGCATTCTTCATCAGGACGGCGAGCAGCTTGTACTCGTTCGGGGTGAGGTGGACCTCCACACCGCTGACCAGCACCTGCCGCTTGTCGAGGTCCATCACGAGCTCGCCGACCGTCATCACCGGGTCGGGCGTCTCCTGACCGGCGCGCGCCGTCCGCCGGAGCGCGACGCGCATGCGCGCCATGAGCTCGCCGGTCCCGAACGGCTTCGTCAGGTAGTCGTCCGCGCCGACGTCGAGCGCGCGGATCTTGTCGTCCTCCTGACCGCGCGCGCTGATGATGATGATGGGCTTCGTGCTCCACTCGCGAAGGCTCTTCGTCACCTCCGTGCCGTCCATGTCGGGCAGGCCTAGGTCGAGCAGGACGAGGTCGGGGTTGTGCGTGCGCGCGAGGTCGAGGCCTTCTTGGCCCTTGGTCGCCTCGACGACGCGGTAGCCCTCGGCCACCAGGCAAGTCCGGAGGAACTTCTGCATCTGCGGCTCGTCCTCGATGATGAGGATGCGGACCGGAACTTCCGTCATGGAACGCCCATTTCTTCAGCTCTTCGTTGAGGTTCGAGCATGTCGAGCGAGGGTGGCTCGCCTTCGATCGGGAGCGTGAAGTGGAACGCGGCGCCTCCGCCATCTCGGCCCTCCGCCCAGATCCGACCGCCGTGCGCGATCACGATGCCGCGACAGATCGTGAGCCCGAGGCCGACGCCCCCGCCCTTACCCTTCTCCGCGCGGTAGAATTTCTCGAAGATGCGCGTCTCGTCGCCGGCGGGCACCCCCGGGCCGCGATCGGCGACGACAATCTCGACCTCGCGCTTGCGCCCGCGAGCGGACACCGTGAGCGGTGTGTCGGGGCCGGCGTACTTCACGGCGTTCTCGAGGAGGTTCACGAGCACCTGCTGGATCAGCACGGCATCGAACGGTGCGACGAGATCGGACGAGAGGTCCGTCTTCACGGGCCTCGCGCCGAGAATGGACTCGACCGCCCCAAGCGCCGAGCCGAACACCTCCTCGACCGGCTGCCACTCCTTGTGAATGGCGAGGGCCCCAGCCTCGACGCGCGTCATGTCGAGCAGGTTGCGCACGAGCCGGTTCAAGCGCTCGGCCTCCTGCACGATGGTCTCGGCGAGGTCGCGCCGGGCCGCCGCATCGAGCTTGTCGTGGGTAAGTGTCGTGGCCGTTCCGGTGATGACCGCGAGCGGAGTGCGAAGGTCGTGCGAGACCGACGAGAGGAGCGAGTTGCGGAGCTGCTCGGCCTCGACGCGGAGCTGCGCCACCTGAGCTTGGCGGGCGAGCCGAACGCGGTCGAGCGCCGACCCGATCTGCGCAAGGAACGCGTCGAGGTGGTGCCGCGCCTGGTGGTCCGCGGTCCGCGCGCCGTCGGTGACGATACCGATCACTCCCAGCCTCCCCTCCGAGCCGAAGATCGGAAAGTAGGTGCCGCCGGACGCCGGCAAGGTGTCCGTGCCAGCGCCCGCTGGCTTGCCGCTCTGCCAGACGAGCTCAGCGACCCCACGCTCCTTCTCGTCGGGCTCGTACGTCCACGCCCCTTCGACGTTCGAGACGAGCGCGCCGGCGGGGGACGGCACGAGGGCCGACACACGACCGCCGAGGAGCTGCTGGATGTGCTTCGTCCCCGCGAGCAGGATCTCTTGACGCGACTTCGCGGACGCGAGAGCCCGGCTGAGCGCGTAGAGGCTGGCCGTTCCCACCTCGCGCTCGCGCGCCGACTCCGCCTGATCGCGGACGCGCTTCGTGAGGCCGCTGATGACCACGGCGACGAGGAACATCACCGCGAACGTGACGATGTGGCGAAGATCGGCGACAGCGAGCGTGTAGAGCGGCGGAATGCAGAAATAGTCGAACGCCACGACGGCGCCGACCGCCGCGAAGAGGGACGGCGCGAGCCCCCAGCGCAGCGACACGAGCACGATGCCGAGCAGGTAGACCATCACGACATCCGCGAGCTGCTCGGGGAAGATCGTCTTGCCGATGACGGTCGCGAGCCCTACGGCGACGAGCCCAGCAAGAAAGCCCGTCGCGTTCTGTCGCGTGCGAGTGCGTGCGGGCTCGCGCACGGGCGGCTCGTCCGTCGACTTCTCGACGTCGCCCGAGATCGCATGCACGTCGATGTTCCCGCTGAGGCGGACCAGCGACTCGAGGAAGGAGCCCTGGATCCGGTCGCGAAGGGTCGAATGGGTCGGCTTGCCGACGATGATCCGCGTGACGTTCCGCTCGCGCGCGAAGCGAACGACCTCCGCCGCGCCGTCCTCTCCGGCGAGCGTCACGGTCTCGGCGCCGAGCGTCCTCGCGTGATGGAGGTGCTCCGCGACCCGTGCGCGGTCGCGCGCCGTGAGACGCAGCGAGGCAGAGGTCTCGACGAAGGCGGCGATCCAGTCCGCGTGGAGGCTCCGGGCGAGGCGGCGCGCCCCACGGATGACGAGCGGCGACGAGGGGCTCGGGCTCACGCAGACCAGCAACCGCTCGGTCGCTGCCCACGTCTTGTCGATGCCGTGCTCGGCTCGGTAGCGCCGCATCTGTGCGTCGACGCTCTGCGCGGTGGTGCGGAGCGCGAGCTCGCGGAGGGCAATCAGGTTGCCGGGGCGAAAGAAGTGCTTGCCCGCGCGCTCCGCCTGCTCCGCGAGGTAGACCTTGCCGTCCTTGAGGCGCTCGAGGAGCTCCTCGATCGGGAGGTCGATGAGGCGAATCTCGTCCGCACCTTCGAGGACGGAGTCCGGCACAGTCTCGCGGACGACCACGTGCGTGATCTGCGCGACGACGTCATTGAGGCTCTCGAGGTGTTGCACGTTGAGCGTGGAGTACACGTCGAGGCCGGCCTCCAGCAGCTCCTCGACGTCCTCCCAGCGCCTGGTGTGACGCGAGCCGGGCGCGTTCGTGTGGGCAAGCTCGTCGACCAGGAGGAGCCCCGGCCGCCGCTTCAAGCACGCTTCGATATCGAGCTCCTCCAGGGAGACGCCGCGGTGCTCGAGCTTCTTGCGGGGCACGATCTCGAGCCCGAGGAGCAGCGCCGCGGTGTCGTAGCGACCGTGCGTCTCGACGATACCGACGACGGCGTCGCGTCCGTCCTCCCGCTCGAAGCGCGCGGCCTCGAGCATGGCGTACGTCTTTCCCACGCCGGGGGCCGCGCCGAAGAAGACCGTCAGTCGGCCGCGCTTCGCGCGCTTCTCGTCCTCTTGGACGCGCTCGAGAAGCACATCGGGGTCCGGCCGTTCACCCATTGGAGCTCACACGTTCAGATCTCGATTTGCATCCCCAGCTCGACCACTCGACCCGGCGGCAGCTTGAAGAACGCGGACGCCGCGACGGCATTCTGGCTCATCATCTTGAAGAATACCTTGCGCGGCAGGCTCATCTTCGACTTTCCGGTGAAGACGAGCGCCTCGCGTCCGAGAAAATACGAGACGTCCTTCGGGTCGATCGGGACGCCCTTCGCGTTCATGGCGCCGATGATACGAGGGATGTCGGGCGTCTCCATGAAACCATAGGCGACCGTCGCCCCGTGGAGGCCTTCGCCGTAGTCCGTGACCGTGGCGATGCGCTCGGCGTCGGTGACCTCGGGGACGTGCCGCGTCTGCACGGTGAGAAAGACGATGCTCTCGTGCAGGGTCTTCGAGTGCATGAAGTAGTGCGTCAGTGACGGAGGAACACCGGGGTTGCTCGTCATGAACACCGCGGTGCCCTTCACGCGATGCGGCTTCTCTTCCTTCACGCTGGCGAGAAAGAGCTCCATCGGCAAGGCTGCGCCGCGGAGGATGTCGCCGAGTACTGCGCGCCCCTTGCGCCACGTGAGCATGACGAACGTAACCGCGAGGGCGATCAAGATCGTGATGTAGCCACCCTCGAAGAACTGCGTCGCGTTGCTCACGAAGAACGTGATGTCGATGAGAATGAGCCCGAAGCACGCCACTCCGATGGCGAGCGCGTTCCACATCCACACCCGCGTAGCCACCAGGAAGAAGAGGATCGTGGTGAACGCCATCGTCCCCGTGACCGCGAGTCCGTAGGCCGGCGCGAGGCTGTGCGAGTTCTTGAAGACGAGCACGAGGCCGATGCAGAGCGCGAGGTAGATCCAGTTCACCTCGGGAATGTAGATCTGGCCCTCCATCTGCTTGTTCGTGTGCACCACGCTCACGCGCGGGAAGAGCCCGAGCTGCATGGCCTGACTGATGAGGGAGAAGGCGCCCGAGATGAGCGCCTGGCTCGCGATGATGGTGGCGAGCCAGCTGATGATCACCAGCGGGTAGACGAACTGCGGCGTCGACGGGACGAGCGCAAAGAACACGTTTCCGTCGACGATCGGCGCGGGGTCCAGCATGCGCGACCCCTGCCCGAGATAGTTGAGGACGAGCGCGGGCCACACGATCCAGTACCAGGCACGGCGCACCGCGGGCCGGCTGAAGTGTCCCATGTCGGCGTAGAGGGCCTCGCAGCCGGTGATGCAGAGGTCGACCGAACCGATGACGTAGAGCGTCGCTCGCGGAAACTTCAGGATGTAGCGCGCGGCGTACGCCGGGTTGACCGCGCCGATGATCTCGGGGTGCTTCGAGAGGCTGTGTGCTCCCATGACCGCCAGCGCCGCGAACCATACGACCATCGCAGGGGCGAAGATGGCGCCGACGCGGTGCGTACCGAAGCGCTGGATCGCGAAGAGCGCCACGAGGGTGGCCACGGACAGCCAAGGAATGTACGGCGACCAGCGGTGCGTGACGACCTCGAGCCCTTCCCACGCCGACATGATCGAGAGAGAAGGCGTGATGACGCCATCGCCGAGGATCATCCCGGAGCCGAGCACGGCGAGGACGACGATGACGAACATGCCGCGCGCCTTGAAGAGCCTCGCGGCCTTCTCCTTCAGGAGCGCGAGGATCGAGAACATTCCCCCCTCTCCCTGGTTGTCGGCTCGCATGATGAGCACGATGTACTTGAGGGAGACGACGATCCCGATTGCCCAGAAGAACAGCGACGTCCAGCCGAAGACCTCGTCCTGCCCGTAGTACTGGCCGAACGTCATCGTCACCTTCTCCTTCAGGCCACGCGTGGCCATGAGATGGGAGGAGACGGTCTCCGACATCGCGTAGAGAGGCGACGTGCCGATGTCGCCGAAGACGACGCCGAGCGCCCCCCAGACCAGGACGCGCATCGCGGCCTGCGGATGGTGGGCCGGGAGATTGCGGCCGGAGGCTGGAGCCTGAGGTGACATCAGGCGGCAAGATGGCACTCTGCGGCGGCGACCGCGCGCCCTGTCAGCGCTCTGGACTGCATCTTAACGCCGTCTTTATGCGGGCGACAGCCCAGCCTAGCGCGCGATCCTCGACACGGTGACGAGCCGCATGGACTTCGCATCCAAGCCGCACCACGATGGCGCGCATGTCGAAGCTGCACGTCGTCGTCGCGAGCACGAGGCCCGGCCGCATTGGCCTGCCGATCGGCAACTGGTTTTTCGAGCGCGCGAAGGCTCACGGCAAGTTCGAGGTCGCGCTGGTCGATCTCAAGGAGGTGAACCTCCCGCTGCTCGACGAAGCCAAGCATCCGAAGCTCGGACAGTACGAGCACGCGCACACCAAGGCGTGGAGCGCGACGGTGAAGGCGGGGGACGCGTTCGTGTTCGTCACGCCCGAGTACAACTTCTCGGTCGCGCCCGCGCTGCTCAACGCGCTCAATTTTCTCTACACCGAGTGGAGCTACAAGCCCGCGTCCTTCGTCAGCTACGGCGGGGTATCCGCCGGGCTTCGCGCGGTTCAGATGGCGAAGCAGACCCTCACGACCTTCAACATGATGCCCATCGTCGAGGCCGTCGCGCTTCCCTTCGCCATGAAGCAGGTGGCCGATGGCATCTTCCAGGGGAACGAGGCGAACGAGAAGGCCGCGAACGGCATGCTCGACGAGCTCCATCGCTGGGCCGTGGCACTCGAGCCGATGCGCCGCTGACCGAGCTCAGCGCCCGACGACTCGCTTCCATACGGCGAGGCGTAGTGTCTCGCTCCGTTCCTTCGGGAAGCGCCAGCGCGCGCTTTCCATCGCCGACGCTGCCGCGCCACGCCCCATGCGTGAGATCTCGTAGTCGACGGCCTGGACGGCGTCCTCCATGCGCGAGTATCGGTCCATCACCTTGCCGTCGAGCGTGATCTCCCACGCCTTGCCGCGCGCTCTCCCCGGCCGCTTGAGGACCACGACCTCGGACAACTGCCCCGGCCTGCGCTCGAAGTGGAGGCCGACGCCGTGACGCCCGAGCGAGAACCACGCGTTGCCCGAGATCGCCCGAACCTCAACGTCGGTCGCGAGGCCGAGCGGATCGAAGCTCGCCGCGCGCTCCTGGATCTCGCCGAGCGTGAGCGCGCCGGCCTCTAGCTCGAAGCCGGGATGGTCGAGGAGGATCTGCTGCCACGCGCGGCGCGCGGCGTTCGCGTCCTCGCCACGAAG
This sequence comes from Myxococcales bacterium, assembly GCA_025351875.1. GTDB lineage: Bacteria > Myxococcota_A > Polyangia > Polyangiales > Polyangiaceae > Labilithrix. Next base: position 8,038 of record JANXVA010000778.1, read on the forward strand.
GTCGAGATCGCGCGGCGTGCCGAAGAGCGATGGCAACGTGCACAGGCTGAGCGTGGAGAGGTCGACGAAGTCGAGGACGAGGCAGTCCTTCTTCGCCGGCGCGAGGCGGGTGCCGCGACCGACGCACTGAGCGTAGAGCCCCTCGGAGCGCGTGGGCCGGGCCATCGCGATGCACGACACGCCCGGGTCGTCGAAGCCCTCGGTGAGCACGCCGACGTTGGTGAGCACCTGGGTGCGCCCCTCGCGAAAGTGGGCGATCGCCTTCGCGCGGACGTCGCTCGGCATGGCGCCGTGCACGATGCCGGCGGGGACGCCGATGATGTTGAGCGCGTGAGAGAGGTTGCGCGCGTGGTTCACGGTGACGCAGAAGGCGATGGTCCGACGGTCCCGGGCGAGCTCCTGGATCGAGCGGGCGACCAGCGCATTTCGCTCCTCGATGTCGACGGCCTCGGCGAGCTCCTCTTCGTCGAAGTCGAGGCCGGTCGACGAGAGCCGCGTCAGATCCGCAGAGGTGGAGATCCGGAATCCCCGGAGGGGCGAGAGGTAGCCGTCCTCGATCATGGTCGGGAGCGTGCGCGTGTACACGATGCGCTCGAAGACCTTGTCGAGGCCCTTGCCGTCGCCTCGCTCGGTGGTCGCGGTGAACCCGAGGAGCGTGCCATCCCAGTCGTCGTCGAAGGCGCCGAGCTGGCGGAGGACGCGGAGGTTGTCATCGGCCGCCGCGTGATGACACTCGTCGTAGATGACGAGTCCGAAGTCGCGCTTCTCGATCACCTGCGCGAGGCGCTTCTCGTGGAGCGAGCGGATCGAGCAGACGAGCACCTTCGCGTCCGCGGGCGCGCGCCGCGCGCCCTGCTCGA
>JANXVA010000606.1 GCA_025351875.1 Myxococcales bacterium
GGACGGCAACGCGATCGCCGACCATCTCGATGGTGCGCGAGATCTCCTCGGGAAGCGCCTCGAGCGACTTCAGCCGGAGGCGGGCACGCTCGGTCTGGACGAACTTGTCGATGTCGGCGGCTCCCCCGCCGACGGCGACATCGGCGGCGCGTCGCCAGGCCGCGTCGTCGCTCGGCTCGCCCCCGACCAGCTTGCGCGCCCACGCCGCGACCGCGCGGTCGAGCGCGCCGTCGTTCCCGAGGTAGATCGCGCGGTGCACGCGGGCGCTGTTCAGGAGAAACTCGGCGGCTTTCCCGAGCGCGCTCACGTCAGTGCCCGCTGGGCCGAGGAGTCCGAGGCGCATCGTTGACCCACGCAGTCTCACGATGCGAGCGCGGAAAGTAAAGCCTCGCCTTCCTTCGCGCGCTTCTCGCTGGTCGCTCTTGCTACCATGGTGGGCCGTGTCGTCCGGACTCGAGCGCCGCAGCCCGCCCTCCCCCGCGGGATCGCCGCGCAGCTTGCGCGACCCGGTCACGATCACGCTCGACGGCGAGCCCGTCCTTGCCGAGCGTGGCGAGCCGGTCGCCGCAGCGCTGATCGCCGCTGGAAAGCTGATGCTGGCGCGGAGCCCGAAGTTCCACCGACCGCGCGGGCCGTCGTGCATGCGCGCGGCCTGCGACGGATGTCTCGCACGCGTCGACGAGACGCCCAACGTGATGACCTGCATGGTGGCCGCCGAGGCCGGTATGGCCGTCGTCTCGCAGAACAGGCTCGGCCCGCGCGAGACCGACCTCCTGCGCATGACCGACTGGTTCTTCCCTGACGGGATGAACCATCACGAGCTCTTCGCGGGCATCCCGGGGGTGCAGGGCGTGATGCAAGCGTTCGCACGACGGGTCGCGGGCCTCGGACGCATGCCCGCGGAGGTGGAGGCGCCTCGTACCGCCGCGCGGCGGAGCGCCGACGTGGTCATCGTCGGCGCTGGTCCTTCGGGGATGGCGATCGCCTCGCGTCTCGCGGAGCACGGGCGCGCGGTCGAGCTCATCGACGACCAGCTCGCGCCGGGAGGCGGCCTCACGGCGCTCGGGTCGGTCGAGGCGCGGGCGTTCGACGAGATCTATGCATCTTGCATGGATCACGCGACGAGCGGGCGGATCCGCATCCGCAGCGGCACGATCGCCGGCGGGATGTATGGCCGCGACCTCCTGGTCGTCGGCCCGGGCGGCGCCGAGGTGCTCGAGGCGCGGGCGCTCGTGCTCGCGTGCGGCGCTCACGACGGTGCGCTCGCCTTCGAGGGAAACGACGTGCCCGGGGTGATGAGCGCACGCGCGGCGGGGTGGCTCCTCGCACGCGGCGTCCTGGTGGGGAAGCGTGTCGTCGTGGTGACGACCGCAGGCGGCGGCCCCTTCGGCGCTTCGTTCGCCGCAGCAGCGCAGGGCGCAGCCGAGGTGACGCTCGTGCAGGGCGAGCCGCTTCGCATCCGAGGCGCAAGCCACGTGAAGGCCGTCGTGGTCCGCGACGCCTCCGGCAAGGACCGCGAGCACAAGGCCGATGCCGTCCTCGTCGATGCCCCCCGCTCCCCCGCCTACGAGCTCGCCGAACAAGCGGGCGCGACGATGGCCCACGAACCGCGCGGCTTCGTGGTCCAGACCAACGCTGGGCTGATCGGCGAGGGCATCTACGCCGTAGGCGAGATGACGGGCACACCGTTCGAGGCGCGCGCCATCACGGACGAAGCCGTGCGCGTCTCCCAGGTGATTCGCGCCTGACCCAGGTGCCGCGACGAGCTACTCGTCGACGAGCGGGCCAAAGAGGGCGATGCCCAGCGCGAGCGTGATCCCGACCGACATCGCCATCAGGCCGAGGAAGCCCGAGTAGCTCTCGAACGGCTGCAGCTCGAAGGCCTTGCGGGTGCCGACGACGCCGCACACGAGCACCGGTGAGAGCAACGGGAAGAGCACGATCGCGAGCACGAGATCGCGTGCGCGCGTCCGCACGGTCATCGCCCCGAAGAGCGTTCCCACGCACGACAGCGCTGCCGTTCCCATGACGAGGAGCCCGACGAATGCCGGCAGATGGGCGCTCGCCGACTTCTTCGCTTCGACGAGCTGCTCGGGCGTCGCGTCCGTCAGGCCGACGCCGCTCGAGAAATCGATCTGGAAGAGGAACAAGCAGAGCGCGACCAGCGGGATCTCGATGATCACGATCATCCCGAAGGTCGCCAGCGCCTTGCCGAGAAAGATCGACGCGCGCGGGATCGGCGCGACGAGCAGCCCCGTCAGGGCCGACTCGTCCCGCTCGCGCTGCCACACGCGCCCGAACGAGAGCGTCGCGGCGAAGAAGATGGTGATCCAGATCGTGCCCGCCGCCGTCGCGGCGTTCGTCTTGTCGTTGACGTGGAACGCCATGCTGGCCAGAAAGCCAATGACGATCGAGAACACGCCCGCTGTCGCGACGATCTCGCCGGTACGCCGCTCGATGCGGACGTCCTTCTTGCAGATCTCCCACGCAGCGGCGAGCGCGCCGGGCCGCTTCATGCGCTCATCCTAGACGACCCCGGCGTTCCTCGACGACTTCAGTGCCCGAACGGCACGTCCGCACCGGCGTTTGCCATGGCGCGGAGCTTCTCTGCGGCGAGCTTGCGCTGCTCCGGCGTGAGGATCGGGATGACCTTCTCGGCGATGCCGATCATGCGCCCGCTGCCTGCCGCCGCACGCTCACGCAGCTTCTCTGGCGGGGGAGCAGCCGTGGCGGGGTCGAATTTGTCAGTTCGGAAGGAGTCGAGGACTTGCTTGCCGTGGCCCATGTTCTCGCGCATCTCGCGGAACGAGTGGCCGTCGTGACCGCTCTTCAGCGCGTCCTTGATCTGGCTCTTCTGGTCGTCAGTGAGCTTGAGGTCTTCGGCGAGCTGCTTCATCGCATGCATGCCGCCCATCGGGCCGTGCTTGCCCTCCTCGCCGGCCTCGCCCTTCTCTCCGCCGTGATGCTTGCCGCCGCGGTGGCCGTCCTTGAACCTCGACTCGAGGGCATCCGCGAACGCGTTGCGCTGCTCGGGGTCGAGGATCGCGTGCACGCGCGCGAGCGCGGCGCTGTCGTCGGGTCGCCCTTTCTCGAGATCGGAGACGATGCGATCGACCTTGGGCTGGAGCGCAGCGCGATCGATCGAGCCCTTCTCGACCTGATCGGCCAGGGCGAGCATCAAGTCCTTCTTGCCGCCCACCATCGCGGCGTGGCGCTGGTCGGCCGCGAGGGCGAGCTTCTCGAGCTCGGTGCGCTGGTCAGGGCGGAGGGCCACCTCGCCGAGCGCGTCGCCGATCAGCTTCACGACGCCATGGCTCTGCGGCGCCACTGGAGCCTTGCTCACCGCGCTCGCTTGCGTCTGGGGTTGTTCCACCGACCCGCCGCAACCAATGGCAACGGAAGAGAGAGCGGCGACGGATGCGAGCGAGAATACGAACACGAAGGTGCGGGCGTTCTTCATCATGACCTCCACGACACTATGACGTCGGAAGCCTGCGGATGCGCGCACCCGGGCCGGTAAAGCTTCGTAAACGAGGCGTGGAGGAGGGACTAAAGCCCGTTTTCCTCGATGAACTCGTTCGTGAAAGCCGTGCCCTTGTCGTACGCGGAGCGGAGGTCGCCGAGGATGCGGTCCTCGACGAGGCCGCCGACCATGAACACCTTCACCTCGACGGAAATGCGGGTGAGGCGAGCGATCTTTTTGTCGCCGAGCTTCTCGACCCACATCTCGCCGGCCACCTTCGTCTTCTCGGCCATCGTGCTCGGCGTGACCTTGAAGGAGTAGCGCTTCGTCTTCTTGTCGAACGTGCCCTCCTCGACGTAGCTGAGGCGATCGCCGATCACCTTCTTCACGGCGGCCGGGACGTCACCCACGGGCGGGTCGACCTGTACGCGCCGCCAGAGCTTCGCGTCGTCGTCCTTCGAGTCGAGGAGCTTCCACTGGGGAAACTTCATGCTCCCCACGTACATCTTCTCGTTGAAGGCCGCGTCGAACACGATCTTCGCCCAGTAGGTGTCCTCGTCGGTATCGATCTCGTGGCGAAGCGTGATCTCGGGCACGGTGACCTCCGGGTCTCGTACAAAACGAAGCCGTCGCGGCGAGCCAAGGCTCGCGCGCGACGGCGTGTCGATCCGACATGTCGGAGAAGGCGCTCTACTTCGAGGACTTCTTCGCGGCGGGCTTCTTCGCGGCGGGCGCCTTCGCGGCGGGCGCCTTCGGAGCAGCGGCCTTCTTGGGGGCAGCGGCCCTCTTCGCCTTCGCGTCGGCGCTCTTCGCCGCGGCGCCGTTGCGCTTGGCTGCCGACTTGTACATGTCCCAGAGACGCGGAACGGGGTAGGCGCCAAGGCGAGCCTTGAAGCCGTCGTCCTTCGCGCGCTTCTCGATCTCGGCGATCGCGTCGATCATCTTCGCGCGGGTGCCGAACTTGTCCTTCACCGCGGCGAACGTCGCCTGGAGCTTGAGGAGCTTGGTGTTCGAGACGTGCGCGAGGCCCTTGTTCGCGTTGACGCGGTTGACCCAGAGGTCCTCGTCCTTCGTGAGCTTCTCGAGCTCCGCGACGAGCTTTGCCTTGTCTCCGAACTTGTCCTTCAGCGTAGCGAGCGGGCTCTTCATGGTCGTCTCTCCTCGAGGGTGCGCGAGATGACTCGCGCGGCGTTTAGGCGACCGGAAGTACCAGAGGGGGAGCCGTCCCGCAAGCGGGCTGGGCAGTGTAAGGTCGCGACGGGCAGCCCGTTCTTGGGCGTGCTCGCTCTTCCCCAACGCCGCCTGCCAGGAGCCCGCGAATGACATCGCCTTCGCACGGCCTCGAGAAACGCCTCGTACTGCTGTTCGCGCTCGCCGTGCTCTTCGTCGCGGGCTGCGCAGGTGGCGCCGAGAAGCGGCCCTCCATGGGGCCGAACGACGCGCGGATGACGGCGCAGTCCTCACCGAGCGGGCGGGTTGCCCGCGAGTCCTCGGACGAGGTGGCGGCTTCATCCCCAGCCCAGGCGCCGTCCGCGCCCGCCGCCGAGGCTGCGCCTGGACGAAACGAATTCGGCGCCCCTCCCCCGCCGCCTCCTTCTCCGCCAAAACCCGAGAAGAAGCCCGAGCCGACCAAGGATCAGCCGAAGGCCGCGGACGGGACCGATCAGTCTCCGCACGAGACCTCGATGCTCATCTACACGGCGCGCGTGACGATGGCGGTCTACCAGGTCGACCAGGGTCTGGTCGCCGTCGAGAAGATCGCCAAGGACAACGGCGGCTACCTCGCGCTGAAGCACGACCGTGAGATCGTCATCCGCATCCCGCGCAACCGGTTCGAGCCCGCGCTCGCGCAGATCGACAAGATCGGCGACGTCCTCCATCGCGACATCCAGGCGCAAGACGTCACCGACGAGTTCGTCGACACCGAGATACGCATCAAGAACGCGCGCGCGATGCAGACGCGACTGAAGGTCCTCCTCGAGAAGGCGAGCGTCAAAGAGGCGCTCGAGATCGAGAAGGAGATGCGCCGTGTCACCGAGGAGCTCGAGTTGCTCGAAGGGAAGCTGAAGCTCCTCAAGGACAAGATCGCCTTCTCGACGATCACCGTCGCCTTCGAAGCGCGCGGTTCGACCATCCAGGCGACGCGCATCAAGCTCCCCTTTCCGTGGCTGACTCAGCTCGGTCTTCCCACGCTCCTGCACCTCTCGGAGGACCGATGAAACGCCGCCTTTCCTTCATCCTGCGCGTCCTCGTCGCGGCGAGCCTCGCGCTCGGCGCAGCCGCCTGCGGCAAGCCGTTCGACGTCAAGACCGCGCCCGGGATGGTGGCGCTCGAGAACCAGCACGACTTCGACTGGCGCGCGACGACGCCCGAGGGAGTCGTCGTCGGAGTTCGCGTGGTCGAGGACGAGAATCGCGGTGACCTCGCGTTCTGGACGCAGGCCGTCACCCTCCAGCTGCGCGACGTCTCCGGATACGCGCTCCTCGAGAGCACCGACGTCGCCTCGGCCGACGGTACGAAAGGGCGCACCCTCAAGTTCGGACATGACGAAGACGACAAGCCCTATGTCTACTGGGTGACGATTTATCCCGCGCAAAGCCGCCTCTTCCTCGTCGAGGCTGGCGGCCCGAAGGAGCTCTTCGAGCGCGCGCGACCGAACGTCGAGTGGACGATGAAGAGCATCCACGTCCGGTGTAATGCCTTGCTCGCGCCCGTCCTGGCGTCCCGCACTTGCAATCGCTGGTGAGCCGCGACACCGTGCAGGCGTGCCCCGCCGGCCGTACGTAACCGTCCACCTCGCCCAATCGCTCGACGGTCGCGTCGCGCTGGACGGCATGGCTACGCCCCTGAGCACGGCCACCGGGCGCGAACGCGCCCACGCCGAACGCGCCGCGCACGACGCGGTGCTCGTCGGCGCGAGCACAGTCCGCATCGACGACCCGCGGCTCACCGTGCGCAATGCACCCGGTGACCACCCGCTGCGCGTGGTGCTCGCGAGCACGCTCGCGTTGCCGCGTGGAGCACATGCGCGATCGGGAGGCGGAAAGACGCTCGTGATCGGCGCGGCGGGACGCGCTCTCGGCGAGGAGCGCGCCCTGCTCGAAGCGGCGGGCGTCGACGTCGCCGTGGTCGCGCCCGATCCCGACGGACGCGTCGCGGTCGAGTCCGCGCTCGAGCTCCTCGCGGCTCGCGGCATCGAGCGATTGCTGGTCGAGGGAGGCTCCAAGGTCGTGACGTCCTTCCTGCGCGCGCGCAGGGTCGATCGCCTGAGCATCGAGATCGCGATGAGGCTCCTCGGTGCGCCCGGCACGGCGACGCTCGGCTCGCTCGGGGTCGGAGCGCTCGAGCATGCGCCGTCGCTCACGAACGTGACCGTCGAGCGGCTCGGCGACAACGTGCTCGTGCGAGGCGACGTTGTCTACGCGTGAACGCGCGCTGTGGTTCGTGGCACCACGGGCGATCGAGCTGCGTGACGAGCCAGCGCGTGCGCCCGGGCCTCACGAGCTGGTCGTGCGAGCGCTCGCGTCGGGCGTGAGCCAGGGGACGGAGATGCTCCTCTACAAGGGGGAAGGACCGGCGGTCTTCGATCCGACGATGGGCGGAGGGACCTACCCGTGCAGATATGGGTACGCGTGGGTCGGCGAGGTGGTCGCGGTCGGGGTCGGGGCGAGGGTCGCGGTCGGGGAGAAGGTGTTTGCGCTAGCGCCACATGGCGACACGCACGTCCTTCGCGACGAAGACGCGCGAGTCTTGCCCGCGGACGTACCCGCGGCGCGCGGCGTGCTCGCGGCGAACCTCGAGACGGCGGTGACGTGCGCGTGGGACGCGGGCGTCGGGTTCGGGGACGAGGCCGTGGTCCTCGGCGGAGGCGTGGTCGGCATCCTCACGGCGTGGCTGCTCGCGCGATCGGGCGCCAACGTGAGGCTCGTCGAGCGGAGCCCCGCGCGGCGGACCGCGGCTCACGCCCTCGTTCCGTCGGCGCGCATCGAGGAGAGCGCAGCACCGGAGGGAACCGCGGACGTGGTCGTCGAGGCGACGGGCGACCCTCGCGTGCTCGACGACGCCGTCGCGTGGACGCGCTCCGAAGGTCGGATCGTCGTCGCTTCGTTCTACGGAATGAGGCGGGCACCGATCGACCTGGGAGACGCCTTTCATCGCCGCAGGCTCGAGCTGCGCGCGAGTCAGGTGTCGTCGATCCCGCCGCGCCTACGCGAACGCTGGACCCACGCGCGCCGCTGGGCGCTCGTAGGCTCGCTCCTCCACGAGCCCGCGCTCGACGCGCTCCTCGCGCCGCCTACACCGTTCGAGCGCGCCGCCGAGCTCTACGCCTTGCTCGACACGACCACCGACCTGCCCCCCGCGCACACCTTCGCGTATGCGTGAGGGTGCCGGCTTCGCGGTTCTTCGTGTATCGATGGGGACATGTTCTCGGTCGGTGTCTCGGACCACGTCATGATCGCGCACAGCTTCGCGGACCCGACCTTCGGGCCCGCGCAGCGTTTGCACGGCGCCACCTACGCCGTGGAGGCCGAGGTCCGCGCGCCCGCGCTGAACGTGCACCATGTCGTGATGGACATCGGGGCGATGCGCTCGATCCTCCGCCGCGCGCTCGACGCGCTCGACTACTCGAACCTCGACGAGCACGCGGCGTTCCCTGGACGGACCTCCACGACGGAGCGCGTCGCCGAGCACGTGGCGAACGAGCTCGCCACGGCCTTCCTCGCGCTGCCCGAGGATGCGCGGCCGACGGCCGGCGCCACGCTGCGGGTGTTCTTGCGAGAATCGCCTGTCGCGTTCGCGTCGTTCGAGCGCTCGCTCTGAGGCGACCGCGATGCGCGTCGCGTGGGTACTCTACGGGAGCCTCGATCAGCGAACGGGCGGGACGATCTACGACGCCGAGGTCGTTCGTGGGCTCGAGCGCGCAGGCGACGACGTGCACGTGGTCTCGCTCGACGAGGGCGCTTCTGGCGACGCGCTCACGGCCCGCCTCCGTGCGATCGCTCCCGAGGTGACCGTCGGAGATGAGCTGTGCTTCCGCCCGCTCGCCGCCGCGTACCGCGCCCTCGACCGCGACCACGGCCTTCGCGTCTTGCTCGTGCACCACCTGACGGCGTGGGAGACCGAGCTCGCGCCGGAGGTGCGCCGCGCCGTGCTCGCCGAAGAGCGGCAGGCGATCGAGGCGAGCGATTGGATCGTCGTGACGAGCCGAACGACCCGCCAGCGCCTGCTCGCCGAGTGCGCGCCGAAGGTCGACGTCGATGTGGTGCTGCCCGGCGCGGATCGCCTCGCACGTGGAAGAGCACACGAGCAGGCCGGTGAGGTGCGGTTCGCGTTCGTCGGGAGTATCGTGCCGCGAAAGAGAGTACTCGAGCTCGTTCGCGCGTTCGCGCGAGGCGCGCACCACGACGGCCGGCTCACGCTCGTCGGCAGCACGACGCGCGACCTGGCCTACGTCACCGAGGTGCGCGAGGCGATCGCGCGGCTCGGCCTCGGCGCACGTGTCCTCATGGTCGGTGAGGTCGACGACGCGGGCGTGACGCGCGCGCTCGCCGAGGCCGACGTCCTCGTGATGCCTTCGACGCTCGAGGGCTACGGGATCGCCGCGACGGAGGCGATTCACGCGGGGGTGCCCGTCATCGCGGCACACGCGCAGGGCCTCGACGAGGCGCTCGGCCCCTGCCCCGAGGCCACGATGTTCGCCGACGCCGAGGCGGCGCTTGCCTCGGCGCTCGCGAGCTTCGCGACGGACG
>JANXVA010000650.1 GCA_025351875.1 Myxococcales bacterium
ACTTCTTCGAGACCGGGTTCATGTCGATGCCCGGCCCGAACGGCACGCAGCATGCGATGCGCGTGAACATCCGCTCGGCGAACGAATCGAACCCGAATTCGCCGACGAACCCGCTCCGCAGCGCCGGCAAGGTCGTCTTCACGCAGCTGCGCGGCAAGGACGTCGCCGGCATCCAGCAGTTCGACCCTGCGCGTCAGGGCAAGTTCGACACGCTCAACTCGTTCGGCAACTTCGAGACGATCCCCCCTTACACGAGCGGCGCCGAGAGCTTCCCGCTCGGGCGCGTCCTTCGCGGGAACATCGCCTCGTACTACCCGGACAAGACGTTCCTCAAGATGATCGAGGCGCAGAAGGTGCAACAGCCTCTGTACATCGATACGTCGTGGCTCCTCGTGGGACACGTCGACGAGACGCTCTCGTTCATCAAGGCGAGCTCGCCGCGTGGCTGGGTCATGCTCGTCAACGACCCTACCCTCGCGAAGACGATGCTCGAGACGCAGTCGGCCGCGGGCAACGGCGCCGTTCCGATGTTCATCGGCAAGTTCTGGAGCCAGTCGCAGAACGCGCAAATAACCATCGATCAGGTGCTTGCCGACACGGAGGTCATGCAAGCGAGCGCCGAGGCGGCGACGGAGATTGCAGGGCAGCTCGCGATCATCAAGAGCGCAACGGGCCTCACCGAGGCCGAGATCATTCGCATCCCGTACCTCCACATGCCGTACAGCCAGGGGTCGATCGCCTTCCAGCCCGGCATGGTCAACGGCCTCTACATCGCACCTGGTCACTTCGTGGCCCCCGACCCGCACGGCCCCGTGATCGCGGGCACCGACATCTTCAAGGCGATCATGGAGGAGCGCGTCTCGCCGTTCGGCGTGGCCGTCCACTGGGCCGAGGACTGGGACCTCTACCACCGCAACCTCGGTGAGGTGCATTGCGGAACGAACGCGACGCGGCAGATCCCGGACTCGAAGTGGTGGGAGAGCGGACGATGAGCACCATGATGAAGCTGAGTCTCGGACTCGTCGCGGCGCTCGCGCTCGCGACGGCTACTACGCCGGCGTCGGCAGCTGGGCTGGTGCTCGACGCGAGCGAGCTGGCGGCGAAGAGCCGCTCTTCGCTGAAGGCCGACATCGAGAAGGCCCGCATCGAGACGCCCGATCTGTTCCGTCAGGTCTACGATGTCGCCAAGCGCGCGGGCGAGCTCGACGCGGGCTCGCGCCGTCCGGGTGCGCCCCTCACGATGCACTTCAAGGTGCTCGGGCCGCGCGCGCTCATGCCGATGCTCGAGCTCCTCGCGTTCGAGGGCCACGCGCCCGCCGATCTCACGCCCACCGCACGGGCGGCGCTCCGCGTCGGTCTGCTCGAGGCCGTCGGCATCATTCGCGACGCGCGCGCCGTGCCCGTCCTCGCGCGCGTCGCGCTTCGTGAGCGCGACGTCGACACGACGCGAGCGTCGGCCGATGCGCTCGGACGCATCGGAACCGACGAAGCGTTCGGCGCGCTCGTCACCGCGCTCGAGAGCGCCGACGCGGCCGGCGGAGAGCGTGTCCATGCGCTTTTTGCGGGCATCGGGTCGTCTCGTCGCGTCGACGGCGCAACGCTGCTCGCCAAGCGCCTCGACGCCCATCCGGACGGGATGACGGCCAAGGCGGCGGCCAAGGCTCTTGGCACCGCGGGCAATGCGTGGGCATGGAAGACCCTCACATCACGGACCGACGAGGCGACGGTGCGCGAAATCGCGGCGCGCGCGCTTCTGAAGGCCTACGTCTCGTACGCCGGTGAAGCACGCACGACCGCGTCGAACGCGCTGATGGTCGTCGACGACGTGCACACCTCGGCGCTCATCGCCGAGGCACGCCGCAGCGCGAGCGCGGAGCAGGCCGCAGCGCTCGACGAGCTCGCGGCTCGGTTCGCGGCCAACCCGACGCACTGACTCCTACGGCTTCCGGATGCGCCAGACGGCGCCTTTCTCCGTACCCCAGTAGAGGTGAGTCGCGTCGGCAGCGACGTCGGACGCAGTGTCCGGCGCAGTCGCGACCGTGGTGAACGTGCATTGACCGCCGACGAGCGTGCAGCGCAGGACGTTCGACTGCTGCGTGACGTAGAGCGTGCCCGCGGGGTCGAACGCGACGCCGTTGAACCGCGGGCCAGTCGGGGTGAGCGCGGCTACGCTCAAGGTGTCGGTGCCGATCGTGTACATGCTCAGGCCTTCGGCCGTGGACCAGAAGATGCGCTGGCCGTCCGTCGCCATGCGTTTGGGCGAGCTCTGCACGACGTCAAACATCCGACCGGGCCTTCGGAAGACGACGTTCGAATCGGTGTCGGTGGCACCGAGCCACCACGTCGAGGCGCCAATGACGATGACATCGAGTGGGTAGCGAACGGTGACCGCAGTCTGCACGTCGGTGCAGTCAGGCAGCGCGCAGCTCGCGATGTGCCCGTGGTTCGGTGCTGGGACAGCCAATGGGGCGTTGACCGTGAAGTGCAGGCGATTGTTCGCGCTACGCACGCCCGACACGGGGCCCCCCAGGCCCGATAGATCCGCTAGCCCCGCGTCGGTCGACGCGTCCGGGCCGGCGCCGGGATCACGGCGACGGAGGCCGTTGGGCGTGCCCCAGTAGATGGCGCCGCTGCTGTGGACGACGATGTTCGAGTCTTGGCGGAAGCCGTCGGAGACAGCCGCCTGCGGATCGAGAGTGAGCACGGGGCCGGGCGCGCCGCTTGCCAGACTGACGGCCTGCGCGACCGACGCCGTCCCCGTGTGCCCGGCGTAGAGCGTGGTGCCCTCGACGACGAGCCGGAGGACCCCGCCGCCCAGCGTGGCGAGGAGCTCAGGCGAGCAGGCGGCCGCAACGGCGCATGCATCGCCGGCGCTCGCTTCGGGCTCGAGGAGGCTGCCATCCTTGTCGGTGGCGCCCTCGCCAGTTCCGCCGTCCACCCGCTCCGGTGACGCGGCCGGGTCATCGGCGACGTCGAGAAAGACGCCGCACGCGACCAGCATCGGGGCGAAGACGAAGGCGAGCGCGACACGACGCGCGACACGACGCGCGACACGACGTTGAGCCAGAACCCGCATCGGTGGTCGCCTCCCTGAGAAACGGATCACCCCATGTATATACATCGAATTGGCGGGGGTCCGAACGTGGACAAAACGAAACCGCCGGGAGCGTGCTGGACGCGCCCGGCGGCGATAGGACCGTGAGGTCGGGTCAGACGCTCAGAACTGGCCGATCGGCGTCTTGGCCTTGGCGCGGACGATACCGGCCTCGGTCGGCCCACCCTCGAGCTGCTTCATGATGTTGTCGATGTTGAAGCTGGCGCCGAGATAGACGCGCATGTCCTGGTAGCGGTCGAAGAACGGGTTGCCGCGCTGACCGTCCTCGCCGAGCGTCGTGCGGTCGAGCCAGTAGCCGACCTCCGCCGTGAGCCAGGAGTTCGCGTTGTAGTCGAGCCACGCGCTGAAGTAGGAGCGCTGGCGGATGTGCGTGGGCTCGAAGCCCGTGGGCGTGCCGACGTTCGTGCCGTCGACCGGGTTCTTCGCGCTCGAGCCCGTGTACGCTCCCTGGCTGGTGCCGCGGTAGAAGAGCGCCGGGCTCCACTTCCCCCACTCACCCGAGACCAGGAGCGAGTAGCCGACGGAGTCGGACACGTTGAACGTGCCGCTGAGCTGATCCTGGCAGCTCGAGCCGCCGCCGATGCACTGGAAGGCGTACGGGCGCTGGCCGCGAATCTCGGAGGTCGTGTTGCGGTAGAGCGGGTGCGAGTAGACGCCGCTGGCGATGATGTCGACCTCGCCGCCGAGGACCTTCTCGAACGGCTTCACGAGCTGGACGGTGAGGCCAGGGTTGACCACCAACGTGCGGGCGCGGGACTCCGGTGAGGTCGGGAGGCCGGCGCTGACGGCGACAGCCGGCTTGATGCCGCCGGGGATCTCCGGGAGCTTCCGGTAGAAGAGCGAGAGCGTCGTGTCGCTGAAGCGCGGCTCGTTCTTTGTGTTCGTGTCGTCCGCGTTGGTGAACTCGTAGCTGTAGATGAGGAGACCGCGGAGCTGGAACGCCTCGCTCAGCGCGTAGCGCGGCTGGAGCCAGATCGAGCTGTCGACCGTCGGGTTGCTGTACTGGGTCTGTCCCTTGAAGACCGTCGACGTCGTCATGCTCGTCGTCGCGAAGATCTGGGTGCCAGCCCATGCGCGCGGCTTCGGCTTGGGCTTGCCGTCGTCGCCCGAGGCGCCTGGCGTGTCCGTCGCCGGGTTGCCGCTCGAGGTGCCGATGCTGATCGCGGGCGTCGAGCCAGGCTCGGTCGCCGCGGCCGCGGCGGGCTCGGCAGGGGCAGCCGCGGGATCGGCCGGGGCGGCTGGAGCAGCACCACCACCCTCGGTCGGCGCGGGATCGGAAGGCTGCACGGTCTTCGTTCCCGGCTTCTCCTGCTTCGCCTGCGCGACGAGCACGGGCTTCGCAGCCGAATCGGTCGCGGGGGCCGGGCCGGCAAAGGCCACCGACGCCGTCGTGAGCGAGAGGCCGACGCTGACCAGGATCAGCGCGGAAGACAGAGAGGAGAAACGCTTCATTTCGGGGCTCCGCACAGCGAGAGAGAAAACGAGGGCGCGAACGAGGCGAGCGGCTCGGAGAGTCGCTCTCTTCCGAGCCGCGACATATGCAAGGGTCGTGCTTGGAAAGGAAAGCTCTAAGTCATCAAGATCGTGAAAGTCTTTTCGACGGTCGAGCTTGCTCGTCAAGTTGTTGACGGGAAGCGGACGCGAGGCCGGAGTGAAACCGAGCAAATAAGGACGGAGGCGACGCCGCACCCCGAGGGCGAGGGCGCACTTACCGCTGCCGCAGCGCCCGCGCAAGAGGCGACCCGCGTCGATTCGATGGAAAAGAAGCCTGGAAAACCAGGGCCAAGGCCGCATTTGCGGGCCGAAGGATCCCCCTCAGTTATCCAGATCCTCCCACCACTCCTTCTTCTTCTCGAGTGGCTTGTCCGGCGGCGGCGGGGGCTTCTTCGGAAGGGGCTTCTCGACCTCCTTTTTCGGCGGCTTCTCGGCGTCCTTTTCGGGCCTCTCGGGCTTGTCCGACTTCTCGGGCTTGTCCGCCTTCTCGGGCTTGTCCGACTTCTCGGGCCTGTCCGACTTCTCGGGCTTGTCCGACTTCTCGGGCTTGTCCGACTTCTCGGGCTTTCCCTCGTCGCCGGGCGCCACGTACCCGTGCTCGTAGGCATTGCCGAAGTGGAACGGACGGGGCGCGCCGAACAGCTCGTCGAACGTGACGGTCACTCCGACCGAGAGGATGTGCGTGAAGCCGCGGTACGACCCCTCGTTCACCGCGGGCAAGAGGTCGCCGGCCGCGTCGACAGGCTTGCCCCCCTTCGCGCCGTTGACGGGTCGCACGTCGCCCTGGTCCGTTCCGACGAGCCGCGGCACCGACGCGACCGCCGCATACCCCACGTCGAACCCGATCGCGCCTCGGTGGTACCCGAGGCCGATCGTGCCGGCGATCTTCGTGAGCGTGTCGAAGTCGAGTCGCGTGTACGCGAAGCTCGTGGCCGGCGAGTCGAAGAACGCTCCTGCACGCACCGTGAAGATGCCGTCGAGGGCGTCGAGGTTGTACGCGCCGCCCGCGCGCACGCTGAACGTGTCGCGGTATCCGTGAGCGATGAGCGTATCGATGTTCTTGAAGGCACCGAGCACGGGAACCCGGACGCGCGGCCCGTCGCCCTGCGCCGCGCCCCACCCCTCGTACGTCACGTCGAGCTCGAGATCGTAGACCTCGAAGTCACCGTCCATCGAGATGTAGCGTCCGCCGGCGCGCACGACGAGCGGCAGCCGTGTCGAGAGGAACGCCTTGCCGGGCGCGATCTTCACATCGAGGGTCTTCGGAGCTTGCGGCGTGAGCACGCCCTCGGCCTCGAGCGACACAGGCGTGCGAACCGAGAGGCCGAACGCGAGGTTCGCGTTCGGACGGACGAGCGCCCCGAACGTCCCGCCGAACGAGGTCGCGCTGGCGACGAGCGTGTTGCGGGAATCGCACGGCTGGTACTCGACGTTGGTGCACTGACCGGCGTCCGCGTAGGACACGGTCGTCTGATCGAACTGGGCGAGGACGAGATGTGCCGAGAAGCCGAGGTCTAGCCACGGCGTGATCCGGTACGCGGCAGAAGCCGTGGGGAAGAAGATCGTCGAGCGCGACTGGATGAAGTCGTAGCGCGAGGCGGCGGGGGCGTTGCGGATGGCGAGCGGGAACGTGCGATTGCCGACCACGGGAGGCCCGAACGCCCCGATCGCGACGGTCAACCGATCGAGGCTCGCGAAGTCGGTCGAGGCAGCGAGGAACGGCGCGAAGAACGGCCCTGCCGAGTTGGTCACCAGCGGAAACGGTTTGCCTCCCCAGGGCGTCGCAGCGTTGTTCGGGTCGTCGGGGAAGGAGCCAGAGCGCTGGAACTCGAACGAGTGCAGGAACAGGTTCCCGCCGGCGTAGATGCGCGTTCCGCGCTGCCGCGCGAGCCCCGCGGGATTGAAGTAGAGCGCGGTGCCGTCATCCGCCTTGGCGACGAACGCGGCGCCGCGTCCAACGGCCTGCGCGCCGTTGTCCGGGATCTCGAAGCCGCCGGCGAGCGCGGTGCTGGGGGCGCAGAGGATCCCCGTCGCGAGGGCCACGATGGCCGACGAAGTGACGAGGCTCCTCACGCGTGAAGCGTGCACGGATCGACTCTACCAAGGTTTCACGGATGCGAGGTGCGGCAGCAGCCCCGATTCAGGTGCCTGGGCAGCCGGGCGCTCCCGTCGGGCTTCCCGTGAGGGGGTTGGTGCACGGCGCGCACTTGAAGCCCTTCGTGCAGTTTCCGCGCGAGATACCGAGTGACTGGATGAATCCGAAGCTGAGGCAGTCGCTCAGGCACACGCCGGTGTAGTCGCCAGTGAAGAACGTGCTGCCCGCGCAGGCCGGTCCCTTGAAGTTCGGCTGGAGCATCTCGTTGGGGACGCAGAGCTCCGCGCCCTTCTGGCAGGTGCCGTTGTCGTCGTCGAGGTTGCCCTGCTGCGAAGCCGGCACGCTCGCGGAAGGAACGCACTTCGCGCGCGCAGTGCCCTGGCTGTTGCAGCACGGCGTGAACGTCTTCGCGGGCTGCTTGGGCGCATCGCAGCTCACGGTCTTGCAGGCTCCGGTCTCCTTGCCGTCGAGCGGGCTGAAGCACGGCGTGCAGAGCTCGCTCGCGTCGCATGTGTCACGGGAGAGCTGCGCCTTCTGCGCGTCCACCTGCGGGATGTTCTTGTTGAGGCAACGCCCCTCGGCGCCCGCGACCGCGCTGCACGTCTTCGGCAGGTACTGGCCGCCGGCGGCGATCGACTTCTCGGGCGCGCAGAGGCCGGCCGCGCACGTCTTGAGCATCGCAGCGGCCGAGGCCGGCACGAGGCTCGCGGGGACGCAGCGCATGGCGTCACCACAGTCGGCAGCATCGAACTTCGACACGTCGACGATCGGCGGACCCGTATACGGACAGGCCACGGCGGGCGCCGCCGGACCGGGCACCTGTGTGCTGCTGCTCTTTGCATCGCACGCCGGCGCGGACTTGCCGATCTCGCACACGCCGGTCGGCTCGTTGTTCTTCAGCGGGTTGAGGCACGGAGCGCAGCGCTCGTCCTCGGCGCAGGAATCGCCCTCGCCTCGCCCGAGGAGGTCGGCGTTCTTCGCGACCTCGGGAACGCACACGCTCATGCAGCGCCCTTCGCCGAACGGGGACTTGCACGTGGGAGGGGCCTTGCCGCCGCTCTTCACCAGTGGATCGGGCACGCACACGCCTGCGCCGCCCTGGGTACATGACTCGAGCTGGCTCGCGACGTTCGACGGGACCTTGTCCTTCGGAACGCAGCGCGCCGCTCCGCCCTTCGTCGCGCACGCGCACTTCGGGAACTTCGCGGGGTCCTCGGGGGTGAGCGCAACGCCCGCGCCCTGGACGCACGCCGAGGAGTCGCTCTTCACCGTGTTCGCGCCCTTCACCTGCTCGCCGTCGAGCGGGGTGCCCTCGATGTCCGCCGTCGAGCAGGCGCCGAGGAGGACCGCGGTGACGCCCGCGAGCGCGATGATCTTTCGTTGAATCATTTTCCGTTCCCCGCAGAGGTGACTTCAAGACTCGGACCACCTTCGGCGAGAGCCCGCGGGCGATGCTGCGCGCCAAGCAAACAGCGAGAATCTCGACGCCGCGGTGAGGGCAACGATGTAGGCATCAACCTGGTGATCCAGCCCTCCGCAGCGCTGGGGTGATCCAAGCTGGTCCGGCCAATCACCACCGGGAAACGACTTTGTTTCCTTGCGCCAGGCAATAAAGTGAATCATACTTTTTCTATGAACGACGAGGCTACCTCGACCCGGGATGATGCAGCGCTCGGAGCCGTGCTCGGCGCCCTCGTGGGCGACGCGGCGGGCGCCGTTCTCGAGTTCTTCGGACGCGAGATCTCGCCCGCCGACGTCGAGCACGCGCTGACGATGCCGGGCGGGGGCACCTGGGAGGTCGCGCCCGGCCAGATCACCGACGACGGTGAGCTCACGATGAGCCTCCTCAATGCGCTCGCCGAGGCTCCCGACAGGCCGCTCGGAGCGGCGTCGCACTACGCGCGCTGGGCGGCGTCGGATCCCTTCGACATCGGCGCCACGACGGCAGCGTCGCTCGGGTGTCTTCGCCATGCGGCGTGGGCGGCGCGCGCGAACGAGGCCGGCGTCGACGTCGCGATGACCGAGGCTGCTCGCGAGCGCTGCATGGGCTCCAAGGCCAACGGCAGTCTGATGCGCGCGACACCGCTCGGCGTGTGGGGCGCAGGTCGCACCGAGCGCGACATCGTCGCCGCGGTCCAGGCCGACGCGCGCCTCTCGCACCCGAACGCCTCGTGCGTCGACGCGGCGAGCATCTACGTCCTCGCCATCGCCTCGCTCATCCGGACGCCGGGCGACACCTCACGTGCGCTCGCGCTCGTGGACGCCTGGGCCCGTGCGAATGCCTGCGACGAGGTTCGCGGGTGGCTCGACGACTCCGCTGCCGGGAAGGCCGTTCCGTACACGCCCCAGGACGGCTTCGTGCGGATCGCCTTCACGCACGCGTTCCGGCATCTGCATGCGGGCACTCCGTACACGTCTGCCCTACGTGAGACGCTGGCGGGCGGCGGTGACACCGACACGAACGCGTGCATCATCGGCGGGCTCCTCGGCGCACGATGGGGTGCATCGAGCATCCCGACCTCCATGAAGATGGTCGTGCTCGCCTGCGACCATCGTCGTGGAAAGCACGCGCGCCCGGAGACGCTCCATCCACGCTCCGTGCCCGAGCAGATCCGCGCGCTGCTCTGAGCCGCTGCGCAGCCGAGCAGCGCATGAAAACATCGATGGCTCTCCTCGTTGGGCTGCGCTCTACTCCGTGGATGGCGAGGGAATCGGCGAAGCGGGCTACGGCAGCCCCGGTCGCGCGGCGCGGCGAGAGCGCGCGTGGGGCGAAGGTCTCCTCGCGTTCGCCGAAGGCCGAGCCGCCTGCGCCCCACCCGAACGAGATCCCCGAGTCGCAGCGCGCGCCGGGCCGCGGCAAGTACGACCGCACGCGCTCACCGGACGAGCGTCAGAAGGAGCAGCTCCGCAGACTGCTCGACGCCGCGGGCCATGTCTTCGCGGAGGTCGGCTGGGCGGACGCGACGGTCGAGGCGATCGTCAATCGCGCCGGGATGAGTCGGCGCACGTTCTACGAGCATTTCGACGACCTCAAGGAGTGCCTGCTCGTCCTCCATCAGCGGGTGTCGAAGGTGTCGTTCCGCGCGGTCGAGAGCTCGGTGAACGCCCAGAGCGATCCGGCGGACCAGCTCACGATGGGCATCACGGCCTTTCTCGGCG
>JANXVA010000661.1 GCA_025351875.1 Myxococcales bacterium
GCGCCTTCGAGGTCGCCGCGGCCCTTCATGGTCGCCGCGCGCGTCGCCTTCGCGAGCGCGGTCGCCCACGGCAGCTGCTCCTTCTCGAGCAGCCCCGCGTCCTCGTCTGCGCGTCCGAGGAGCTCCCTCCTGCGCCCCGACTGCTTCGGCTCCTCGAGCGCCGCCGCCGCGTGCACGCGTGCTCGTACGTCGACGATCTGCACGCGCATCGTCTGCAGGCGCATCTGTAGCGCGCTCTGCATCTGCGGTCCGTCTCGCTCGAGCCCGCCGAGCGCATCTCCGAGGCGCATCGAGTAGAGCGCGGCGTGCGCCTGCGCGAGCGCGTTGCACCAGTGGTGCGTCAGCCACCGCCTCTGCGACCACTCGCGGATGGCCTCGTCGCCTTCGCGACTCGCGTCGTCCGGACGATCGCCGATGAGGTGAACGTGGGGAAGCACGTGCGTACGAACGCCGGTGAGGGTGTAGAGGTCTCCGCGCTCGGTGGCCTCCCGCGCACACGCGACCGCGCGGCGGCAGAGGACGGAGTAGTCCCCGAGCCAGCGGGTCGACGGGAGCCACCACCACATCTCCATGGACCCGACCTCCCAACCGATGTCGGCGCAGTGCTCCTGGAAGAGCGCAATGGCAGCCTCGCTCGTCACGCGCGACGGCTGCCAGTTGGCCAGACAGAACTGGCGAATCGCCTCGGCCGCGGTCGCCCACGCGAGCGCGTGCTGGTTGTCGAGCCGCTCGGCGATCGCCATCGCACGCGGAGCGATGTCCGCCGCCCGCGCCAAGCCGGAGCTCCCGCCTTCGATCGCCGAGAGGACGGCCTCCCACGCGAGCGCGCGGCTGATCCGGTACGGCTCGCCGGCCTTGAGCGCGAGGAGCAGGTGCCGGGCCTGGAAGTCTGCGCCGCGGACGACGTCGACACCGCCCATGCCGTTGCCGAGCGCCCAGCAGACGTCGATCTTCCGGAGCTCCTCGGCCGGCACGACCGCCCGTTCCTCGAAGTCGAGCCCGCGAAACCAGAGCTTGGCACGCTGCACGAGCAGCGAGGCGAGCGAGAGCTTGGGCGTCGACGGGATCCTCAGGCCGACCTCGGTGAGGACCTCCTCGACCACCGGGAGCGCCTCGTCGATGTGACCGCTCCGCAGGAATTGCTCGGCCGCGCAGCGCCTCAGATCGTTGATTTGCTCGGGGGCCGCGCCGGGAATCGCCTCGAGAAACGCGCGCCCCGCCTCGCCGCCGTGTCCGGCGTTGGCGAGCGCATCGGCGAGCCGCTTCCTGAGCTCCTGCGCGCCGTCGGAGAGCTCGAGCGCCGCCCGATAGAGCCGCGCGGCGCGCTCGAACGCGAGGGTCGCCGAGGCGTGGTCGGCGGCGCGCTCGATGTACTCGCGCGCGCGCTGCGTGTGTCCTGCCGCGCGCAGGTGCATTCCTAGACGCTCCGGATCGCAGTCCTTCTCCTGGTCGAGGGCCGTGGCGAGCGCGTCGTGACGTGCCGCGAGCGCGTCGGCGGGAACGCCCGCCGTGATCGCCTCGCCGACGCGGTCGTGGAGAGTCTCGAGCTGCTCCGCGTTCCGCGCCCCGAGCGACCGAACGAGCTTTGCGACGCGCAGCGCGTCGAGACTTGCCTGCGCGCGGTCACCATCGAGCCCCGCAGCGCGACAGGCGCTCACGCGCGAGAGCGGCTGTCCCGCGACGCAGATGACCTCGAGCAAGGCTCGGGCGTCGTCGTCGAGGAGCCCCGCGCGCTCGCGAACGAGCGCATCGACGAGCGAGGTAGGAGAGCTCGACACGAGCGCCGAGGCGCGCTCGGAGGCATCACCAACCTGGTGCATGAACGCGACGAGCTCGCCGAGCATGAAGGGCATACCCGCGCCCTCGCGTACGATCTGCTCGAACTGCTCCGGTGCGATGGACGTCGGCGGCGCGCTGTCGACGCTCGTCGCCCCGGCGGCGTCCCGCACGAGCTGCGTCACGAGCTCGCGAGCCTCGGCGTCGGAGAGGGGGCCGAGCTCGATGTCGAAGCGCTCGAGATGGCTTCCCCGCGCGAGGTTCGTGAGAACGTCGAGGAGCTTGTTCGACTTCACATCCTCGCTCCGGTAGCCGAGCACGAGGAGTAAAGCTGGAGGATCCGGCGGCGCGAGGATCTCCGCGAGACCAGCGGCGCTGTCGAAATCACCCCATTGCAGGTCGTCGATGAAGAGGATGACGCGCTGGCGATCGGCGAGCCGCGCGAGAACCTCGTGCAGCGCGGAGAAGCCGCGTCGTCGGATCTCGAGCGTATCGCGGAGGTTCTCGAAGCGCCGTGGCTGGGCATCGACCACGCCCTTGAAGACGGGGAAGAGGCGGGTGAGCGCGCCGAGGTTGCGCGGAAGCAGCGAGGTCAGCTCGAGCTCGGGGATCTTCCGCATGTAGCGCCGCAGGCCGTCGACGAGCGCGTCGAGCGCCTTGTACGGAACGCTCTCGCGCTCGTAGCAGCGGCCCGAGAGCGCAACGACCCCCGGGTCGGCGCGCTCGGCCTGCTCGATGAACCCGCGGACCAACGAGGTCTTGCCGAATCCCGAGCGCCCGCGCACCGTGACGACGACCGCCTTGCCGTCGCGCATCGTGCGGTACGCCTCGGCGAGCGTGGCGAGCTCCGCGGTGCGACCGACGAGCGTGCCCTGTCCGATGCCGCGCGGAGGCGGAGGCACCGACGGGCGTGCGCGCGCGCCGAGCCGCTCGAGGATCTCGGCCGCAGACGGACGCTTCGAGGGGTCCCGCGCGAGCAGCGCCATGCAGAGGTCGTCGAGATCGGCGGGCACGTCCGCACGCAGCTCGCTCGGGCGCGGCGGGTCCTCCACCTGCTTGCGCGTGAGGATCGCGATGGTGGTGTCGCCGAGCACCGGGAGCCGTCCCGTCAGCGCGAGATAGAGCACGCACCCGACGCTGTACCAGTCGCACGCGGGTCCGACGTTCTCGGCGAGCGCCTGCTCGGGCGCCATGTACGAGGGCGTCCCGACGACGGTGTCGGCAGTCATGCTCTCTTCGCCCGTGCCGGTGACGAGGCCAAAGTCGAGCAGGACGACGCGGCCATCGGGCTCGACGAGAATGTTCGACGGCTTGATGTCCCGGTGAATTTTTTCGGCTTCGTGCAGCGCGCGGACGCCGCGCGTGAGCTGCGCGAACGCCTCGCGAAGGCGGCCGACGTCGAAGGGAATCGGCCCACGCGCCTGTGGCGCCCGTCCCTCGCTCGGCTCCGCGGGATCGCCGTCCAGGCGCGCGACGTTCTCGGTGCTCGAGATGTCGAGATGAAACTTGCGAGGCCCGCTCGCCGTCGTGCTCGGGTCGCGCATGAGCGACTCGCTGTCACCCCATATGAACTTCACGACGTCGACGCCCTGAACGAGCTCCATCGTGAAGAACCAGCGGCCCGCCTCGCTCGTGAGCTCCCGGAGCGCCACGAGGTTCTCGTGCTTCAGGTCCGCGAGCGCGCGGAACTCGTTCTTGAAGCGATAGAGGGCGTTTCCGCTCGACTGGTTGAGGACCTTGAGCGCGACCGTCCCGCCGAGGATGGCGTCCTCGGCCTCGTAAACCACCCCGAACCCACCCGCCCCGAGGCGGCGAAGCACCTTGTATCGTGCGGTTCCCGCGAACTCGGAGGCTGGGAGCGAGGCGGTCACGTGCGCGAAACGTTAACGCACGTGGCGGAGGACGACCAGACCGCATCACGGCCCTGCTCCAGACGACCCTGAAGCACATGCTTTGCTGTTGACGAACGCCGCCCAGCGAAACAGGTGAGCGCCGGCACTCAGAAGAGGCTGGTCTGGGCGCCCGCGATGCGTTCGAATGAAGTCCCGAGCGGCAGCAAGACGACGTCGCACACGGGCGCGAGCTGCTTGCCGAGGTAGTGGTCGTAGTCGATGGGGGCAGTGCGCAGCCCCTTCGGCTCCGGCCCACGCGTGGTGACCACGTGCTCGGTGTCCGTGGCGGCGCTGGTCTCCGTCTCACGGCGACGCTTGCGATAGACGAGCTGGTCGTCGAGGCGGCCCGCGAGCAGGTCGCGCACGAGCTCGGCGATCCACTCGTCGAACGGCTCGTCCGCGAACACTCTCCGCAGGAGCTCGCGCTGCGCGTTCCGCGCCACGGGCGTCCAGTCGCGCCTCACCGCCTCCAGGCCGCGGACGACGAGGTGGCTCATGCCGCCCTTGCGCACGGTCCCCGCGTAGCGCTTCTTCGAGCCGCGGTCGGTGCCGCGCGTCGTCGGCATCAGGAAGCGGAGATAGTGGGACTCGAAGCGCAGCTCGAGATGACTCTCGACGCGGTAGTCGCGCGCGAGCTCCTCGGCGAGGAGGCGCGTCAGCTCCGCGGCCAGCGCGTGCCCGCGCGCTGCGGCGGCCTCCTCCGTGGGCGCCCCGCGGTCGTGGACGAAGAGCGAATCGGTGTCCCCGTAGATCACAGGCAGACCCTGGCTCTCGAGGAACGCCCGTGCGCGCTCGATGATCGCGTGGCCGCGACGAGTGATCGAGGTGGGCAGCCGTGGATCGAAGAACCGACACCCCGGTGTGCCGAGCACTCCATAGAAGGAGTTCATGAGGATCTTGATGGCGCGTGAGAGCGCGGCGTTGTCGGTCGCCATCGCTGCGCTCCGCGCGTCGTGGAGCGTCGAGATGAGCTCCGGCAGGATGGCTCCGTCACGCGCGAACGTCGCGCCGTCCTCCCCGGGAACAGGGTCCGTGCCGGGCTGCGCGAGGCCGAGCGGATCGATGCGGAACGTGCGAATGATGCTCGGATACAGGCTGCGAAAGTCGAAGGAGAGGACGTCACGATACAGACCCGGCGTCGAGTCGAGCACGTGCCCGCCCGGGCTCGGCGCCAGGTCGACTCCGAACCCGATGTCATGCGCGACGACGCCGCGCCGATGGACACGCGGAAGGTAGAGATGGTCGAACGCCGCCACCGAGCCGCCCTGTCGATCCATCGGGAGCCCCGTGAGCCGCGCGCGCTCCTTGGCGAAGCCGAGGAGATCGGCCTCGGCGAAGATATCGAGGACGAGGCGGCAGTCCTCGAGGTTGTACTCCGCGAGCCTCGCGACATCCTCGGCGTGCATGCGGCGGATCTCCGCCACCGGGTCGGACGTCGCGGCGATCTTCTTGTGGCGTCCGAGTAGCTCCTGCGCGACGTGGCCGAGCGTGAAGCGCTCGAAGCTGAACGTCGCCGACTTCAGCGTGGCGATGCCGTCGAGCACGACGCGCCCGGGCACCTTGGCGATCGAGACGCTCTTCGAGGGCCCGCCGGGGAGCACGCGAGCCCGCTCCCCCGCCCTGCCGATGGCGAAGGGCACGCGGAGCTCGCGCGCGCGTGCGTCGAGGACGGTGAGGTCGAACTCGGTGACATTCCAGCCGCAGAGCACGTCCGGATCGATCGCGACGATCTCGTCGAACAGCATCCCGAGGAGCGCTCGCTCGTCGCGCGCGAACGTGATCTCGTCGCTGCGCTTCCAGCCCTTCGGCTCTTCGCCGCGAACGAAGACACGCTCTCGGTCGCGGGTCACCAGCGCTGCGGAGAGGAGCGCCCCGCCGAGCCCGTCGGTCTCGATGTCGAGCGCGAGCAGACTCAGGTCACCGCTCACTTCCGCGGTCTTGATGCGAGGGTTGTCGAAGTGGAACACGCCGCGCTGCTCGCGGGCGGCGCCCTCGATGCTGAGCCCCGCGGTGACGAAGCGCTCCATCACGTAGCGATCCGACGGCTTCACGTCCGACTCGAGCGTGGTGTCGCCCGCCTCCCGAAGCCGCGTTCGCTCCTCGACGAGCGCTCGCTGCGAGCGGAAGTAGAGAGCGTCGACCGGTCGACCGTCGAACATCGTGAGCGGGCGCGGCACACGACGCCCCGAATGGGTGATCACGTCGCGCGGCACGAACATCACCGCTTCCTGTCGCGACACGCGGACGCGCACGGCGGCCTCGGCGGCGCGCGCCCAGAGCACGACCTCGACACCGTCATCCGTGTCGCGCCACTCGCGCGACAGGAGGAACGCGTCGATCTGGCGGGGGGTCGCCACTGGCGGCAGACCATAGGCGAGCTGGCGCCGGTGACCTAGTCACGCATTTCTTTGCTCGACCGAGGCCCCATCGTGTGGCATGCCTCCGCCTGCATGTTCGGCCATGCCCTCACCTACCCCCTGATGTTCGACCTCTCCGGCGAGCGGTGCGCGAAGAGCGTCCGGCGTCTGTCGGCGATGACGCGCAGCGAGCTCGAGGCCTTCCTGCACTCGACCGCACGCGCCTCTGCGTCCGTGGTCCCCGCCCGCGCCCGCCGCCCGAAGCCGGCGAAGATCCGCCGCACATGGCGCGCGAGCTGGGGCTGAAGAGCTTCCGCCGCGGCGCCGGACTTCGAGGCGCCGTCGCCCTCTAGGAAGAACCGTTCGACGCGAACCTGCCCGAGGTCGTCGACGCGACGTACAACCTCGGCGCGTCCTGGGTACCCGTGAGCGACGCGCTCGAAGCGATGTCGTGCACCGCCTCACCGGAATCGCACCGGAGCGTCTCGTGACCGATCACGAGGCGCTGATGAGCGCGATCGAGGCCGTCGACGAGAGCCTCCGAGCAGGAGCCGACAAGGAGCGCGCGAAGGCAGCGATCGTGCGCTTCGACGACGTGCTGCTCGCGCATCTCGATCGCGAGGAGTCCCTCGTCATCCCGATCTTGCTCGAGATGACGCCGACCGAGGCCTGGGCGCTCATCCACGGCGCTTGAGGCGAGGCCTCCCAGTCACAGAATTTCCGCGCGCCCTCAGCGCTTGACCGCCGCGCCGTAGAAGTAGTCGTACGGCGCTTCGCCGCCGCCCTCGGACACGCGCCCCGTGAAGGACGAGAAGAGCAGGCCATTCTTCGTGAAGATCACGAAGACCTCCCGGTTCCCGGTGGGTCCATGCGTCCGGAACGTGAAGATGCCCTTGGAGCGTGCGGGGTCGAGCTTGCCGGCGCCGGTGAGGTACGAGACGTCGGGCACGGGCACGAGATCGTCGTCGATCACGACACCGTTGTCGTGATCGACCCCCAGGAAGTGCCCGGCGGCGTCGACCGCCATGTCGAGAAAGCCGACGGTCAGCTCGCCGGGTTCCGCCTCGTCGTCCGGACCACCCCTCGCGCCCTTCTTGCGGTAGGCGAGCGCGCGGTAGTTGCCCTCGCTCGCCCGGTCCATGTCCTTCGATGGTGGTTGCTCGAGCATGATGATGTTGCCGTTCGACATGTCGATCGCGAGGCCCGACGACGTCTTGAACACGTAGTCCAGGGTGGTGACGCCGCGAGCGGTCTCCGCGAGCGTGAGGAAATCGTGCTCGCCGGGGCCTTCTTGAACGGGCAGCGTTCCCATGAGGCCGACGTG
>JANXVA010000681.1 GCA_025351875.1 Myxococcales bacterium
CGTGGTCGTACGCGCGCGACGGCCACCTCCTCGGCATCCCTCACGCGGACGGCTTCGGGAGCCTCGACAAGGCGAGCCGCGGGCTCGTTCGGCTGCCCGCCGGCGAGGCAGGCGGCCTCGTCTGGGTCCGCCCGTCGCGTGCGATCTCGGCGGAGGATTCGCGCCTCGACGCCCGCGCCTTCCTCGGGCCGCTCGCCGACGACCTCGACACGTTCGGCCTCCCGACGTCGCACGTGTACGCACCGCGGACGTTCACGAAGGAGCTGAACTGGAAGCTCGCGATGGACGTGTTCCTCGAGGCCTACCACCTGCGAACGGCGCACAAGGACAGCATCTACGGCATCTTCTTCGACAACGTCGGGCTCGTCGACCGCGTGGGTCCACACCGGCGCAACGTCTTTCCAAAGCGCTCGATCCGCGAGCTCGAGGGTGCGCCCGATTCGGTGATGGCCTCGTCGCTGAGGAGCCACGCGAACGTGCTCTTCCACCTCTTCCCCAGCACGCTCGTCCTCGTCCAGCCCGACCACGCGGCGGTCATCCACGCCTGGCCGGACGGGCCCACGCGCACGCGCTTCACGACGTACACCGCCATCCCCGAGCCTGCGCTCTCGTCCAAGGCCCGGGCGCACTGGGATGCGAACAACGCCATTCTCTACGGCGCGACGGACGAGGACTTCGCGCTCGGCGAGTCGATCCAGCGTGGGCTCGCGTCCGGGGCCAACGAGGAGATCGTGTTCGGCGCCTTCGAGCACGCGCTCGCGCATTTCCACGCAGAGGTTGCGGAACGCCTGGCGTAGGAATTGATCGATCGCAGGGGCGCCCGAGCGAGCCTCCACGTGAAATGTGCTAGGAAGGCGGCCATGATCGACTTCGAGCTGACCGAAGAGCAGAAGGCCCTGATCGACACCGCGCGACGCTTCGCGAAGGAGCGAATCATTCCGGTGGCGGCCGAGTGTGACAGGAAGTCCGAGTTCCCGAAGGACGTCTTCAAGGCGGCCTGGGAGATCGGCCTCGTCAACCCGACGCTGCCTGCCGAGTACGGCGGCTCCGGTCTCTCCGACCTCGAGTCCGCGATGATCACCGAGGAGCTCTCCTACGGATGCAGCGGCATCCAGACGAGCATGACGGCCAACACCCTCGGGCTCACGCCGATCAAGCTCGCCGGCTCCGAGGCGCAGAAGAAGAAGTACTTCGGCTGGCTCACGAGCGAGCCGATCCAGGTGAGCTACGCGACGACCGAGCCGGGCGCCGGAAGCGACGTCGCCGGGATGCAGTGCCGCGCCGTCAAAGAGGCCGACGGGAGCTACGTGCTCACCGGCACGAAGGCGTGGATCACGAACGCGAACCTCTCGTCGTTCTACGTCATCTTCGCGACCGAGAACCCCGAGCTGAAGCACAAGGGCATCGGTGCCTTCATCGTCCATCGCGACGCCAAGGGCCTCACGGTCGGCAAGCACGAGGACAAGCTCGGACAGCGCGCCAGCGACACCGCGCAGGTGATGCTCGACGGCGTGCACGTTCCCGTCGCGCAGATCCTCGCCCCTCCGGGCCACGGCTTCAAGGTCGCCATGGAGACCTTCAACCAGACGCGCCCCGACATCGGCGCGATCGCCGTCGGGCTGATGCGCCGCTGCCTCGACGAGTCGGTAGCCTACGCCAAGGAGCGCAAGACCTTCGGCACGGCCATCGCGAACCATCAGCTCGTCCAGGCGATGCTCGCCGAGATGGCGATCCGAATCGAGGCGACGCGCCTCCTCGTGCACAAGGCGGCCTGGGCGCTCGACAAGGGCATTCGCGATCCGCTCACGTCGAGCCTCGCGAAGGCCTACGGCGCGGACGCGGCGATGGCGTCGGCGATCGACGCCGTTCAGGTGTTCGGCGGTAACGGGTACGTGAAGGAGTACCCCGTCGAGAAGCTCATGCGCGACGCGAAGATCCTCCAGATCTACGAGGGCACCGCGCAGATCCAGCGCATCGTCATAGCGAAGCAGCTGCTCGCCTGATGCGCGCGTGAGAGGCTTCGCGCTCGCCCTCGGGCTCGGCCTCTCGGTCGCGGCCTGCCCTTCCCCAGCCCGCGACGTCGTGCCCGAGACGCACGACGTCCGCGGCGCCACGCCCGACGCGGCCGCGCCTCCGCCGGACCAGGGAACCTACACCTACGTCGCGCGCCGCCCGCACGCCGCGGTCGGCCTCGTCGGCGCGCACTTCATGAGCGACGCCGAGGCGGCACGCATCGTCGACCGCGTCGCCGACGATCTCGAGAGCTGCGCTCGCCGCGTCGAGCAGCGCGGCGAGCTGGTGGAAGGCGCCGTGCAGCTCGTGGCGGTGACGGGCTCGCGCGGCACCGCCGAGGTGACCGACCTGCGCATCGCGCCGGGCGGGCCCGTGGCGGCGAACGCTCTCGAGTGCATCGTCGCGCCGCTCCGCGCGACCACGCTGCCCGCCGCGAACAAGGCGGGCGTGCCGGCCCTTGCCATCGAGGCCACGTGGGGTCCGGCGAAACGCTCAGATGGAGGCGCAGAAACTGACGCAAGTAGGCCGCTGTAGTGAAATATTCCAGGTCCACTGCAGGATTCAAACCTGCGTAAAGACCTGATAGTTCTTCACAAAATGGGACTGGCAGGTCTTCTGACCGGTGCTACATAGGCGGGGGCCACCCTGGGGCTTCGTCGACCACGGTCGAGGCATGATCCAGGAAGGGCCGGCCCGGGGTTTCCAGGTTGGAAACACGAGTCGCGCGAAGCACACGTTGTGGATGCGCGGGCGAGCGCGCACAACACGGGGCGCACCATCGAGACCGATGCACGACCGGCGCGACGACCTGCAAGTGGAGGAGAGAGCCATGCGAATGTTCGGAACGACCACCGGTACCTCAGGGCTCGCGCTCATCGTTCTGGTTCTCGGCTCGGCTGCCTGCTCGGCCGGCACCACCACGGAGTACGTCAACGCCAACCCGAGCGGGACCCCTGCTCCGGACGATGGCACGGCGACGACCAGCGACGGCACCACGCCCGACCCAAGCACCTCGGGCGACCCCACCAGCAAGGACGCGCCGTCCCCGCCGCTCGTCGCAGGGCTCGCGATCACCGAGGTCGCATTCTTCCAGGCCGTGAAGGTCCCGGTCGTCTCGGCAGGCAAGGTCGTGTCGGCGACGAAGCGCAACGCCCCGGTGGTCACGAACCGCCCGGCGCTCGTTCGCGTCTACGTATCGCCGAGCAGCAGCTACAAGGGCGCGAGCGTCACCGCCGAGCTCCGCCTCGTCGACGGCACCACGCGCCTCCCCGTCGTGAAGGACACGAAGACGATCTCGGGCGCCTCGACCGACGCGGACACCGAGTCCACGTTCAACTTCGAGGTCCCCGCCGACAGCCTCCCGCCCGGCGTCACCTACCAGGTGCTGCTCACGGCGAAGGACGGCGCGGTCCCGACCGGCGCGAACGACGCTCGCTTCCCGCGCGAAGGCGGCGTGCAGAGCCTCGACGCCCAGGCTTCGGGCAAGCTCAAGATCGTCATCGTCCCCGTGAAGTACACGGCCGACGGCTCGGGCCGCGTGCCCGACGTCACCGCCGCGCAGCTCGCGCGTTACAAGCAGACGTTCATGGCTCGCTACCCGGCGAGCGAGGTCGAGATCACCGTGCGCACCCCCTGGGTCTACGCGAGCACGATCTCCGCGAACGGCAGCGGCTTCTCGCAGGTGCTCAACGCGGTGACGAACCTCCGCAAGACGGACGGCGCCTCTGCCGACGTCTACTACTACGGCGCGCTGGCACCGACGTCCTCGTTCAGCTCGTTCTGCGGCGGCGGTTGCGTGACGGGCCTGAGCACCGTCGTGGACAGCCCGAGCACGTCGTTCCTCCGCGCCAGCGTCGGCGTCGGCTACTCCGGCGACGACTCCGTCAACACGGCCGCCCACGAGATCGGGCACGCCCACGGTCGCGAGCACGCGCCCTGCGGCGGCGCGCAGAATACCGACCCGGACTTTCCGTACTCCGGCGGGTCGATCGGCTCGTGGGGCTACGACATCTTCGCCAAGACGCTCCTCAGCCCGACCAAGGGCCACGACATGATGGGCTACTGCGAGAACGACTGGGTGAGCGACTACACGTACTCGGCGCTCTTCGACCGCATCGCCGCGCTCAACGGCAACCCCGTCTCCGGCGTCACCGGCACCACCTCCAGCGCCAGCGCGATGCCGGCCGCCAAGGGCACGCCGCAGACGTTCCGCATGGCGAACGTCGCCGCCGACGGCACCGTTTCGTGGACGAACGAGATCGAGCTCGACCAGGAGCCGGCCGACGGCAAATCGATGCTCGCGACCTTCGTGACGTCATCGGGCCAGACGCTCGGCACGCACACGGCGCACTTCTACCCGTACGACCACCTCCCGGGCGGCGTCCTCGTGGTGCCTTCGGCCCCGCAGGCGTCGAGCCAGAACGGCTTCGCGGCGAAGGCTCGCCTCACGACGGCGTGGTCGACCGTCAAGGTCGCCGGCCTCGCGAACACGCTCGCGCGCTGAGCGCGCCTAGAACGAGAGCGCCAACCGGCGCGCCAGAACACGCCGTTCACGGCGAGCGGTCCCAGCAGCGCCTGGCTCAACTCCCGATCCAGACGCCGAGGCGATTTGCGTTGCTGATGTCGTGACGAAGCGCAGCTTCCTTCCGATCCAGGTCGGCGCCGCTCTCGCCGCGGCGGCGACGGCTCTTGATGAACGCGAGCTCCACGAGCTGGAGCTGCTTCTTGCGGCGGAGGCGGAACGCCGACCAGCCCCGCGAGAAGAGGACGCCCCAGTTCTTCATGCCGAGCGCGAAGTAGCTGGAGACGAGCTGGAGCTCCTTGGGGTGGAGCAGGTTTCCGACCTCGCCGAACAGCTCGCGGATCACGATCGTGCGGTCGCGGACGACGAGCAGCGCGAGGAGCACGAAGAAGAGGATGTCGATGCCCCAGGAGATGAGGAGCATCATCACGAGGCCGACGCCGCCGCCGAGCGTCGGCAGCGCATTGTGCATCGCGTGCATGAGCATCGCGCAGCCGAAGCCGATGACCGGCGCGCCGATGCGAAGCCACCAGCTCTTCGCCTCGGTCGCGATCCCGAAGCCGAGGCCGGTGCACGCCGTGAACGTGCAGTGCGACAGGCCGAGCAGCACGGTGCGGAGGAAAAGGAGGAAGGCGAAGCCGCCGATGCCGCTCGTCGCGAACTGGTTGGCGACGTAGAGGATGTCCTCGGTCAGCGTGAAGCCGAGGCCCACGACGCCTCCGTAGATTGCGCCGTCGAGCGGTCCGTCGAGCTCACGCAGCCCGAGAGCGCTCGCGAGCGCGATGAGCGCCACGCCGAGGCCCTTGAACCCCTCCTCGAAGACGGGAGCGAAGACCGTGGCGCCGACCACGTCGGCACCCTTCGCATCGAAGAAGGAGCTCGTGAGGTTCGAGGCGATCGACGAGGTGATACCGCCGCCCATCGTCGCGAAGATCGCGCCCCAGATGAACGCGACGGAGATGAGCCACCAGGGCTCGGGCTCGAAGCGATCGGCCCAGCGGATGATGAAGAGGTACGTGAGCACGATCGGCGTGACGAAGATGACGCCGAGAAACAGGCCCACGAGCATTGAAAAATTGTAGCAGGCTACGGGCCGGCGGGAAACGGCGCGGGCGCCGGAAGCTTCACCGAGCCGGGCGCGAAGGCCGCGGCGATCGCCTTGTAGGTGAGCCGCTCGTCCACGCGGCGGTCTTGCTGGACGTAGAGATACGAGCCGGACGGGAGCTCGAGGAGCGCAGGCGCAGATTCTTTCGCGCCGACGGAATAGACTGGCGTCGGCTGTCGTGTGAGCGCGCCGTGCTCGCCATAACGCCCCGCGAGCCCGATCGACGTGATCCCGGCAGAGTCCGTTCCCGTGTAGAGTACACGTAGATGGAATCGACCTGCCGGCGTCGAGCGAACGGCGGCGCACGGATCGCCTACGGACGCCGTATCGAACGGGCCCTTCTCGTTGGGGAGCAGCGAGCCTGCGGCGGCCGGCGCGGCGGGGCCGAGGACCGGCTCGGGACCGAGGCGCTGGAAGTGGATGCCGTCCGTGCTCTCGGCCTCGCCGATCGACGCCCCCGACGCGTAGAGCATGCGAAAGCGACCGTCGGGCAGCACGTAGACGCTCGGCGCGCGGACATCGGTCCGCTCCCACGAGGAGGCCACGTCGCGCGTGAAGATTGGCCCAGGCTCCTTGCGAAACGCCAGGCCGTCCGCCGAGCGTGCCACGCCGATGCCGCCCGCCGCGGAGTAGTAGAGGTAGATCTCGTCCTTCACGCGGAGCGCAAACGGCCCTCCGAGCGCCCTGCCCTCCCATGCCGCGTCCACGGTGAGGACGATGGGGGGCGAACGGCCGAAGTCGCCGCTCGCCCCGAGGAACGCGCGCCCGTCGTCGGCGCGCGTCCGCACGATGACGTCGACGCCCGCGGGCTTGCCGACGGCGTAGAGGATCGCCGGCGAGTCGTCCGCGGCGACCGCGGGCGCGAGGATGGCAGGCTCCCGGTAGATCGCGACGCGGTCGTCGAGCACGAACGGCGCGATCCCCGGCACCTCGTCGACGCCGAGCTTGCGGAACGGACCGACACCGGCGGTCGGGAGGTTCTTGTCCCCCTCCCCTTCGGCGCCCGTCGTCGCGCACGAGGGGGCGAGGAGCGCGGCGGCGGCGACCAGCACGAACGAGCGGAACGTCCTCATGGGTGCTCCTCCGGTGCGCCCCAGCCGTCGAACGCGACGGTGAGCATGAGACCGACGTTCACGATGTGCCCGCGCGCGGTGTAGTCGCCCACGAAGTCGGCGGCGCTCGCCTTGACCGTCGTAGCGCTGACGAGCTCGCTGAGCGCCGCGTGGAGGTCGAGCGACAGCGCACCCGGGAGCTCCTTCGCGAGCTCACGCGCCGTGACACCCATGCCGAGCGAGAACGTGTGACGGTCGCGGTCGACGTAGTTGGTGAGGCCGGTCTGCGGATCGATGGGCGTCTTCGAGTACTCGTAGCCACCGCGCACGAAGCCCTGAAACCTGCGCGCGTCGAGCACGCGCCACTCCGCGCCGAAGTGCGGGATGATCCGATCGTGCATGTGTAGCGGCACGATCCGCGTCGGCGCCGGGGTCTGCGGCGGCGTGATCGTCGCCGGCCAGCCGCCCGCAGGCGGAGGGATGTCGAGGACGACGTTGAGCTGGGCGACGGGCGGTACGTAGGCTGCCCAGTTCATCCAGGTCGCATCGAAGGAAGCGCGAACGTCCCGCGTCAACAACCACGAGCCGCCGAATACGGCCTGCTGCGGCAGAAAATTGTTCACGCTGTGCGTCTCGAGCTCGTAGAGCGCGGTGGTGAGTCCGGTGATGTCACCCGAGAGGTGGGCGTTCAGGTCGAGCCCGAGCTGGAACTCGCCGCGATACACGGCCGCGAGAGCGAGGCGATCCGAGAGAGCGATGCGCATCCCCGCCTGCGGATATCGGATCGCGGTGAGGTCCGCGTCGACCTCGTGCCGAAGCTGCGAATCGTCGGGGCGAAGGACGTTGGCTGCACCGGAGATGTCGAGCTTGCCGCGCGTCGACGACATGAAGGAGAGGCCGCCGCCCAGCTGCAGCCAGGGGAACGGCTCGATCGCGAGGTTCGCCGCGAGGAAGAGGCGCTGGTTGCGGTTGTCGTAGAGCTCCCACCGAGGTTGGTCCTGCCGGAGCGCGCGCACGCGTGAGATGCGATCGTCGGGGAGATGCACGCCGAGGCCGAAGGCGAAGGGGATCCCGAAGAGCTTCCCAGGCACGACGAGACCGCCGTTGATGCCCTTCACGGGATCGACGCCGTTGTCGCGACCGTTCATCTCGAGCGTGTGATCGGCGCGGAAGTACCCGACCGAGATCTCGAGGCCCCGCGAGCGCGCGAGGTTGGCGGGGTTG
This sequence comes from Myxococcales bacterium, assembly GCA_025351875.1. Lineage (GTDB taxonomy): Bacteria > Myxococcota_A > Polyangia > Polyangiales > Polyangiaceae > Labilithrix. The sequence continues at coordinate 7,916 of JANXVA010000681.1, forward strand.
TAGTAGTTCGCCGCGAAGCCACGCGTATCGGCAGAAGCCGCGTTGCCCATCGCGGTCTCGCGGGACCCGAAGCCGTAGGTATCCGGCGGGTTCGCCCGCGCCGTCGTGCCCATGAGCGCGAGGGCGACGCACCCTCCGAGCGTGGCGACGGTTCGGAGCGCTGCGCGCCTTGCGAACCTTGGGAGCGGGCGCATCAGAACGTGATCCCCGCCGTCATGCCGATCACGGCGATGTGACCCGAGGACTCGCCCTGGCTCAGGACCGCGCCGCTCGGGTCGACCGAGCGAACGGTGCGCGGGAGGAGCACGTGGTACTGCCCGAAGAGATCGAGATCGAGCGGCGGCAGCGGCTTCGTGAGCGTCAGCCCGGTGCCGACGGTGAGCGCGAGGCGATCGCTGTCGAAATAGCGGGTCGGCACCGCGACCACGCCCTTCGCGCCGGGGCTGTAGGCCTCGGAGCCGGGGAGCTCGCTCGGGAGCGGCGTCGTCTCGAAGAATCCGCCGGCGCGGGCGTGGAGCACCGCACCGCGCGCGATACGGAAGCCCTGATCGGCGCCGAGCCGGACGACCACGGTGTCGCTCCAGTCGATCTTCGGAGGCGTGAGCCCGCAGGCGCCTGCGCCACCCTCGGTGCAGACGACCGTCGACTCGAGCACGCCGTCGAAGCGGCTCCACCGCTTGTAGACGACCTGCGCGGCGAGCGTGTTCAGCTCCTCGCGGCGCGCCACCTCGACGGCGACCTGCGCCGGATCGTACTGCGCGAGGCCGGAGATGTTGAAGAGCGGGATCTGCAGCGAGCTCAGCTTCGTGCCGTCGATGACGACGGAGAAGCGAGCCGCCAGCGAGTCGCGATACGTGACGCCGATGCGCCACAGCTCGGGGCCCTTCAGCGGCAGATCATACGAGACACCGAACGTGGGGGCGTAGGTCGCGACGAGCTGGTCCTCGACGCGCGTCCCGACGCGACCGGTCGCGTCGGTCGCGGCGACGACGGTGCCGACGATCTCCGCGAGCGCGGCGAAGCCGGCCCCGACGCGGATCCCGTAGCCGAGGTTGGCGCCGAGGCCCGCGCGGATCGTCACCGACTGCGCGCGGTTGTCGAGCATCGGAAACTGCGTCTTCTCGGGATAGAGGACGCGACCCCGGACGACGACGTCGGTCGGCTCGTAGAACGCGAGCGCGATGCCCAGCCGACGCGCGAAGACGCCGCCGAGCGGCAGCGGGATCTCGGCGCCGATGGTGGTGCCGGTCACGGCCTGGGAGGACGTCCGACCGGGAAGGCCGTCGCCCTTCGCGTCGAGCCGGAGGAGGCCGCCGGTGTACCCGAGCGTGAGCTTGGCGACGCGGACGTCCGACGCGAGCGCAGGGTTGTGCCATGCCGACTCGTATCCGCCGGCGAATGCGGTGCCCGTCGCGCCCATCGCGCTCGTCCGGGCGCCGTAGCCGAAGAGGTCCTCGGGAGAAGCCTCGGCGCGGCCACACGCGAGCGCGAGCGCGAGCGATGACGCGAGCGCCAGCGATGACGCGAGCGCCATCGCGCTTCCCGTTCGCAGCCTCCTCCCCGTCGTGCCTCCCGCCGCCCGCATCGGGGCCTGGAATACCACGATTTCAGGCCCTCGCGGCGAGCTGACCGCACGCCGCGCCGACGTCACCGCCGCCGCTGTAGCGCTTGTGGGTGAAGACGCCGCGCGCACGCAGCGCGTCGCGGAAGGCGTCTTCGCGCTCGTCCGACGTGCGCAGGAACGGATCGGCCTGGCCCTCGGGACCGTCGGCGATCGCGTTGTACGGGATGACCGTGAGCCGCGGGCTCTTGCCCGTTCGCTCGCGGAACGCGATCACCTGATCCGCGAGCGCCTCCGCGTCGGCGACCGTATCGTTCACGCCGGCGAGGAGCGTGACAGCCCACATCGGCGCGAGCCCCGTCGCGGCGACGTGCTCGGCCGCAGCGCTCATCACGTCCGCGAGGTCGTGCGCGCGATCGATCGGCATCAGCGACCGGCGGACGTCGCGGCGCGCGGAGCCAATCGACAGGCCGAGCCGGACCTTCGGCGCCTCGGCGGCGAGCCGGCGGATCCCGGCGGGCAGCCCCGACGTACACACCGTGATGTTGCGCGCGTCGATCGCGAGCGCGCTCGGCTCGCTCATCACACGGATGGCGGCGAGCACGCGATCGAGGTTCGCCATGGGCTCGCCCATTCCCTGGAACACGACGCCGTGCACCCGCGCGCGCTCCGACGACCGCGTGGCCTCGCCCTCGATCCCGCGCAGCACGACGCGGACCTGCTCGATGATCTCCCAGGTCTCCAGGTTGCGCGTGAGCCCCATGCGCCCCGTCGCGCAGAACGTACATCCGAGCGCGCAGCCGACCTGCGAGCTCACGCAGACGACGAAGCGACCGGGGACCTCGAGCGGGATCCGAACCGTCTCTATGACGTGGGCGTCGCCGGTGCGCAGCGCGTACTTCACGAACGGGTCCACCTGGCTCCGCCGTTCGGAGACCAGCTCGAGCTGGGGGACGTGGCCGCGCGCCAGCACTGCATCGCGCGCCGAGCGTCGAATGCCCGAGCTCGGCGTGCTCGGATTCTCCCCACGATGGACCTGCGCGACGATTCGCCGCGCATCCTCGATCGCGATGCCGGCGACGCCCTCGCAGAGGTCCTCGCCGGTCACGCCTTGCAGGGGAATCATGGGCGGAAACACGACCGGTGCCTCGTAGCAGACCGAGGGAGCGCTGTCAGGTTGTGGTACCCTCGGTCTCGGTGTTCGGGTTCAGCCTCTCGGAGCTCATCGTCGTGATCGTGGTGGCGCTCGTCGTCATCGGTCCGAAGGATCTGCCCAAGATGCTGCGCAAGCTGGGGCAATACTCCGGGAAACTGCGCCGAATGGCGTCCGAGCTACGCGCACAGAGCGGCATCGACGAGGCGCTCCGCACCGAGGGGTTGGCGGACGACATCAACGAGATCCGCAAGCTCGCACGCGGCGAGCTCGACGCGGTCCAGCGGGCCGCGGTCGACACCGGCACGAGCGCAAAACCCGACATCTCGGGGTCGCCCTACCGCGACGACTTCTACGTCGTGCGCGATCGCGAGTACCCCCGAGACGGCGCGGACGCGTACGGGGCACTCCCGGACAACGCGATCGTTTACGCCGAGGGGCTCCCCAAGTCGAAGCTCGCGCGCGACCCGCTCTACGTGCTCGGTGATCCGGAGGGCGTCGTGCCTGAGCCGGAGCCGCCTCCCGAGCTCAGCCCGACGCCGCTCGGGACAACGCCGCCCAACGGCGAGCGCGTCGACCCCTCCGAACGCTCCGGACGCGCCGAGACGCAGGAGCCCCCTGCCGTCGCCGAGACCACCGAAGCCGCTCCGCGGACGAGCGAGGCGCACTGATGGCGGCACTGCAGGAAGAGCCCGATCTCACGCACGTCGATCCCGAGGACGACGTGAAGATGACGATCTGGGAGCACCTCGGCGAGCTCCGCAAGCGCGTCGTCCGCGCCGGCGTGACGCTGCTCGCCGGCGCCATCCTCTGCTGGAACTTCAAGGAGAAGCTCCTCGACTGGATCGGCAAGCCCTTCGAGGCGGCCTGGAAGATCCGCTACCCGAATACCCCGATCGAGCTGATGACGACCGCGCCCATCGATGCGTTCGTCGGATACATGCAGCTCGCAATCACCGGAGGCATCGTCCTCGCCATCCCCGTGATCTTCTACCAGCTGTGGGCGTTCATCAGCCCGGGCCTCTACTCGAAGGAGAAGAGGTACATCATCCCGTTCGTCCTCTTCTCGACGGCGCTCTTCGGCGCGGGGATCGCGTTCTGTTACTACGCGTTTTTCCCTTCTTTCTGGGCCTTTGCGCTCTCGCTCCATGGCCAGGTCGGCGAGCCCGGCGGCCTCGTGCTCATGAGCCGCAACACGATGGAGGGCTACCTCGATTTCGCGACGCGCATGCTGCTCGCGTTCGGGTTCATCTTCGAGCTGCCGCTCTTCATCTCGTTCCTCGCGCTCGCGGGCATCGTCACGCCGATGCAGCTCGTGCGCTTCAGCCGCTGGGCGATCATCTCCGCGTTCATCATCGGCGCGTTCATCACGCCCGGTCCCGAGATGTCCAGCCAGTTCATCGTCGCCTCGGCCCTCATCGGCCTCTACTTCCTGAGCGTCGGTCTCTCCTTCCTGGTCGCGAAGCGCCGCGACGATCCGAAGCCCGCCGACTGAGCGAGACCCGAGATCACCCGGAGGCTCGTCAGGCTCGGAAGCACTGGGTCAACCCACCCAAAACACTCCGAGCCTCCGTGTCCTCTCGTCTCGCTCGCTCCCAGGCTACGGGCTGATGATAGTGCCGCGGCCTTCCACGGGTTTTTCGGCGTCGTGGACGAGGTCGAAGCCGACGACGAAGAGCGCGTACACGAACGACTGCACCTTGCCGCTGCGATCGATGGGCATGTCGCGCTCGTAGGCGAGGTGGAGCTCGTAGCGACCGGTGTGTCCGATGATCTCGTACGTCGCATCGAGCTCCGACGGGCCGAGCGCGTTCTTCCTGCGATCGGTGAAGAACGTCGCGTCGAAGCCGAGCGAGACGCGATCCTTCCAGACCGAGAGCTCCGCGTGCCCCGAGTAGCGAAACAGCGCGCTGCCCGTGTTGTCCGGGCGAGCTGCATACGACGGGTTGAGCGCGAACCAGCCGAGGCCGAAGTAGCCCGAGACGTCGCCGTCGACGAGATCGCGCTTGAGCCCCGGCACGACGTCGGCGAGCGAGTAGAGCGCGCGCGCACGCAGGTCGGCGTAGGTCTGGCTGAAGCCCCCGCGGTCGACGGGGCGGTCGTGCTCGACGCGCGCCCCGATCTCGCCGTCGAGCCCCTTCGAGAGCTTCGTGGTGGTGGTGAGCCCGGTGATCACGTCGAGCTCGGTCGGGCTGAACTTCGCCGAGCCGCTGCGGTCGCGATCCGTGAACACGTTCACGTCGAGCGGGATGGAGAGCTTGCGACCGAGGAGATCGATGTCCGCATGCAGCGCGTAGCGCAGCAACGTGTGACCCGTGTTGTCAGGGCGCGCGGCGTAGTCGGGGTTGACGAGCGCCATGCCGATCATGGCCGCGCCCTCGATGTCGAACAGGTTCTCGTCGGCCCCGTCGCCGACCTCGCCGCCGTGCGCGCTGCCTTGCTTGTCGAGCGCGGACGCCGTACGCGTCATGCTGCTAGCAGCCAGGACGAGCGCGCACGCGCAGAACGAGACCGAGAACCGCACGCCCGCGATCAGCTGGTCGGTTCGTCGATCGGGACGGGAACGCGCCGCGCGTCCATCCACAGCGAATCGATGTCGTAGGCGGAGCGCGCGTCGTCCTGGAAGACGTGGACGACGACGTCGCCGAAGTCCATGAGCACCCAGTTCGCGTGCGGGAGGCCCTCGACCGCGAGAGCGCGCTTGTTCTTCTTGCGCAGCGCCTCCTCGATCGAGCTCGCGAGCGCGGTCACGTGCCGGTCGCTTCGACCCGACATGAGGACGAGGAAGTCCGCGTAGTCGACCCGTCCAGCGACGTCGATCACCTCGAGGCCGGACGCCTTCTTCTCGATGCCCGCGGTCGCGATGAGGATCGCGATCTCGCGCGACTCGTCGCTCGCGGTGCTCGTCGCGCCCGGGACGCGCGCGCCGGAGGTCTTCTTGAGGCGACTGCCCTCGTCCTCGCTGCGCTCGGCGGGCGCCGCCGCCGCAGGGGTACGGCGAGACGTGGAACCGGTCGCGCGCGGAGAGGTTCGCGGTGCGCGTTCGGGCGCGGGCCGAGCCCGGCGCGCAGGACGCTCTTCAGTCTCGCCGGCCTTTGCGCGCGGCTTACCGGGCGCGCCATGAGAGGTGCGAAGCATCGGGCGCTCGGGGCCCTTCGGGGGGGGTCGTTTGTTCGCGGCCAAGTGCTCTCCTTACTCGGATCGTCGCCGCGAAGCATCCTCCGCGTCAATCGCGATTCCGGCTGATTTCTGGAGGCTTGCGGTGCCTCGAGGGCCGCAGTGGCCCTTTTCAGCGGCGAATCTGGCCTTCGCCGTCGATGAGCCACTTCATGGTCGTCAGCGACTCGAGCCCCATCGGCCCGCGCCAGTGGAGGCGGCTGGTCGCGATGCCGATCTCCGCCCCGAGGCCGAGCTCGCCGCCGTCGTGGAATCGGGTCGAGGCGTTCACGACCACGCAAGCGGCGTCGACCTCGCGCCGCCAGCGCTCGGCATGGTCCGCGTCGGGAGTGAGGATGGCCTCGGTGTGCCCGGAGCCGTACTCCGTCACGTGCTCGATCGCGGCATCGAGCCCGTCGACGACACGCACCGCGAGGATCGTGTCGAGGAACTCGCGACCGTAGTCCTCGGGCGCGGCGCGGGCGGCCTCGGGAACGAGCGCGCGCGTGCGCTCGTCTCCGCGCAGCTCGCAGCCCGCGGCGAGGAGCGCCGCGGCCACCGGAGGCAGCAGGCGCTCGGCATCACGTGCGTCGACGAGGAGGCACTCGAGCGAATTGCACACGCCAGGCCTCTGCATCTTCGCGTTCACGGCGATGCGAGCGGCCTCGGCTGCGTCCGTCCCCTGGTCGAGGTAGAGGTGGCAGACGCCTTTGTAGTGCTGCACAACCGGCACGCGCGCGTTCTCGGTGACGAAGCGGATGAGCGCCTCCCCTCCCCGCGGAATCGCGAGGTCGACCAGCTCGCTCTGCTGGACGAGCGCACGTACAGCGTCGCGATCGGTGAACGGCACGACCTGCACCGCCTCGCGCGGGAGGCCAACGCTCTCGAGCGCAGCCTGGACGATCTCCGCGAGCACGGCGTTCGTGCGCGCGGCCTCGGAGCCTCCGCGAAGGACGACGGCATTCCCCGCCTTCAACGTCAGCGCGCTCGCCTCGACCGTCACGCCGGGCCGCGCTTCGTAGATCATCGCGATGACGCCGAGCGGCACACGCACGCGCGTCACCTTCAGGCCGTTCGGGCGGACGCTGCGCGAGACGACCTCGCCCACGGGATCGGGGAGGGCGGCGATCGATCGTACGCTCTCGGCGAGCGCGGCGACCCGGCGCTCGTCGAGCATCAGCCGATCGAGCATCGCGCCGGTAGTGCCCTTGGCGCGCGCCGCCTCGAGGTCGGTCTCGTTCGCGGCGATGACCTTGCGCTCGCCGGCCATGAGGTTCTTCGCGATCGCCTCGAGCGCCGCGTCCTTCACCGGGCGCGGCTTGGGGCCGAGCTTGCGGGAAGCCTTGCGCGCTTGGATGCAGATTGCACGAATCTTGTCGTCGAGGCTCTCGGCCATGGCAGAGGCACTATAGCCGCTCAGAACCCGATCGCGAGGTGGACGCCGACGAGGGCGTAGGCGCGCAGGTCCTTCACGTCGCTGTCGATCGGACCGATGAGCCCGCCGGTGACGCTCCCCCCGACACGCACGTCGGCGTCCTCGAGGCCGAGCGAATATTCCAGACCGAGGCGCCCGGTGCCGACCCCCGCGACGCCGCTCGCGTCCGGGCGGCTGACCGTGAGAAGGCCGACGCCCATGCCGACGACCGGGTGGACCGGGCCGCGCTTGTGGAGATCGAGCGTGACCTCGCCCGTGTAGAGCCCGACCGTGTCGCCGGTCGGCGTGCTGCTGCCGTCTCCGCTCTTGCCCTCGCCTCGCAGCCACGAAGCGGCGAGGCGGCCGCCGACAGAACCGATGCCGAAGTCGGCGCCGATGCCCACGCCGATGCCGAAGCCCTTCCCGGTCGTGATGCCCTGCGGACCGAGCTGGAGGCGAACCGGCGAACGGTGGAGCTCGCGCGGGTCGCGGTCGAAGCGCGGCTCCTCCAAGACCAAAGGAGCGCTGCGCGGCGGTGGATTCTCGTGGTCCTCGGGCGGCTCGGCGAAGCGGCCGGTGCCGACGGTCACGATCGCGTCATCGGCTCGCGCATCCTTCGTCGCCGTGACCAGGCAGGCAGAAGCGAGCACGACTCCGAGACCCAGCTTGATGAGGTTCATTGCCATCGCGAAGGATCAACGCGGCAGCAGGCCCGTTGCTTACAGCCCACCGATCCGGGGCCCAACAGCATGCGAAATCGGCTATTCTTTCCAGCCGATGACGCGTTGTTTGCGCATCTGTCTGGGCGTCCTCGCCTTCGCCGTGCCACTCCCGGCACTGGCCCAGCAGCGCCCGGCGCCGAACGGAGCCCAGCCGCCGTCCGCGCTCGCGCCGGAAACGCCGTCGACCGAGCCCAAGACGAAGGAGCAGCTCGAGGCCCAGCAGCACTTCCAGCGCGCCAAGGATCTCTACCAGACAGGCGCGTATCGCGAGGCGATCGCCGAGCTCACGCAGGCACGCGGCCTCGATCCGAAGGCGAAGGACCTCGTCTTCAACCTCGGCGTGGTCCACGAGAAGCTCGGCAAGTTCGACGAGGCGATCACGTTCTTCCGCCAGTACATGGAGATGGATGGCGTCACCCCGGCCGAACGCGCCAAGGGGGAGACGATCATCAAGCGCATCGAGGGGGCAAAGCACGAGGTCCCGGCCGCGACGGTGACGGCCACGCCGCCCGTCGAGCCCCCGCCTCAAGTCCCCGAGAAGGCACCCCGCGGGCGCATCGACGCCGCGACCATCGCCGCGGGCTCAGTCGCGATCGTCGGGCTCGGCGTCGGGACCACGTTCGGGATCCTCGCCGTCTCGAACAAGCCGTCCGACTTCGTGACGGGTCGCGACGGCACGTACGCCGACCTCCAGCAGAAGACGAGCGACGCGCACACGCAGGCGATCGTCGCGGACGTGGGCTTCGGCGTCGGGATCGTCGCAGCGGTCGTCACCGCGTACCTGTATTTCGGGCGAACCAAGGTCGCGAGCGACCCGAAGCGCACGGGCTTCGTGCTCCCGTCGGCAGCGTCCGTGGCGCGCGTGCCCTCGGGCGGTGTTCTCGTGCTCGGGGGTTCGTTCCAATGAAGCGCGGAGCGACGAGGCTCCTCGCCTCGGCCGTCGTGCTCGCGCTCGCGGGCGGTGGCTGCAGCCTGCTCGTCGCGGGCGAGGTCGGGGAATTCAAGTGCGCGGGCGCCAGCGCGTCGGCTTGCCCCGCAGGGCTGACCTGCGACACCGCGAGCGGACGCTGCGTCAGTGACGCAGGGGTCGACCCGACCGAGGCCGGCGAGGAGGACGCCCCTGCCGACGAGGACGTCGCCGATGCCGCCAAGGAGGCCGACGCCACCGGCCCGCTCGACATCGGCGCGAAGTGTCGCGTCGACAACGAATGCAAGAGCCGCCTCTGCGGCACGAGCACCATCCTCACGACGACCATCACGGCGAGCACGGGGCCAATTTGCACGACGCCGTGCTGCACGTCGATCGACTGCAGCGCCGGGAACGTCTGCTTCAACGGCGGCACGGGCGGCGGCTACTGCGTGCCCGCGACGCTCGCGTCGCGCACGCCGCCGGCCACGGGCGGCAAGAGCGGCGGCTCGACGTGCACGGTGAACAGCGACTGCCGCTCTGGCTACTGCGAGAAGCCTGACAGCGGCACCGCGCGCTGCTTCGACACGTGCTGCTCCGCGAGCGAGTGCGGCGGCGGGACCTGTCGCCTGAAATCGGTGTCCGCACCGGGCCCGACGCACGTCGCCTGGGTCTGCGCGCTCCCGGAGCCGGGCGCGACCAAGGTGCCGGGAGACCCCTGCGTCGACAGCACCGAGTGCGCGAGCGACACCTGCATCGGCGTCGGCCCCTCGCGCATCTGCCGGCCGCCCTGCTCGAACAGCGCAAGCTGCAAGACCGTCTCGAGCTTCTCGGCGGGTCATTGCCTCTACGGCTCGAGCGGCAGCGACTACTTCAAGTTCTGCTTCTCGGGCACGCTGGGCACGGACTCCCCCGCCGGCGCCGCGTGCACCGACGACAGCACCTGCCAGTCCGACTACTGCGACGGCGAGCTCCACAAGTGCCTCAACGTGTGCGGGAAGGACTCCGACTGCGCCTCCAACGAGGCATGCCGTCCCTCCGCTTCGAACACGCCGTATCTCCGCTGCGTACTCAAGCCCTGAGGAGGGCTCTGCCATCATGGCGCATCCGACCGCGAG
>JANXVA010000710.1 GCA_025351875.1 Myxococcales bacterium
GGCCATTCGGCGTCGCGGCCATCGATCTCGAGCGTGGCGAGGCGATCGTCGTCGAGCGCAGCGAGAAAGGGTGCCCACCCGCGTCGCACGAGCGCAGGCGGCGCGTCTTCCGCTTCACCCGGCCGCGCATCGAGCACGTCACGATGCTCGGCAACGAGGCGCGCGACCGCCGCCCACCGCCGCGCAATCACTCGTGCCCGGAGCGTTTCACGTACTGCTCGACGACGTTCTTCGCGGCCGCGAGCGAGGAGGCGAGACCTGTCGCGGTCGGGTTCGGAGTGGTCCCGGTGTGGATGCTCCAGGCCCAGCGGCCGTCTCCACGCGGTTCGAGCCTCACCGACAGCGGCCCTACGACCGACGTCCAAAGGTCACCCGGGGAGGGTGGGATCTTGGAGGAGGCCTTGGCAGGGGGCCTGGGCGGGGTTTTGGTCCACTTCATCTCGAATTCAACTCACCGGCCGGGGCAGCGTACCATCTGCGGGTGGGTTTCACGTGAGCACGCGCATCGCACCCACGTTGGCCTCGCTCCTCGTTCTGGCGACGGCTGCATGCGCGCCCCAGGCGCCGTCGCGAGTGATGGCGAGCCGCCCGGCCCCCTCATCCATCGCCGTCGCGACGCCCGCTGAGCCTGCGAGCACGGCCGACGCCGAACCGGCGCCTGCCGCTCCCGCTCCCTCGCCCTCCGCCGCGGAGCCCGCTTCATTGCCGCCGACGACGCCCGCTCCGCCTCGCTTCACCGTCACGAAGGGCACCCGCGTCCTCATGTTCGGCGACTCGATGGTCACGTCCGGGCTCGGTGTCTACCTCGAGGAGCGCATCGTCGCCCGCGGCGGCAAGCTGTTCTTGATCTCGAAGGGCAGCTCGACGAGCGCGACGTGGGCCGACGGTCGTGAGCTCCAGGAGCTCATGACGCGGTTGCGCCCCGACGTGGTGCTCGTCGTGCTCGCGTCGAACGAGCTGTTCGTCCCGAACCCCGAGGCGCGCCGCTACGCGGTGCGCTCGATCGTCGATCGTATCGGCAAGCGCCCTTGCCTGTGGATCGGTCCGGCGCCGTGGCTCCCCGAGAAGGGAATCATCGGCGTCGTCCGCAGCGCGTCGCCGCCGTGCCGCTTCTTTGACTCGACTTCGCTCGCGCTGGAGCGACAGCCCGACCACATCCACCCGACGCTGCTCGGCGGTAAGGTGTGGGCCGACGCGGTCTGGGAAGACGCGTTCGCCGATGGAAGTCGCTGAGGCTGATTCGCCTCGGCGACGTCGACCGCGGACGTCGGCCTTGGTCCTACATGGACCCTGCGATGCGCGGAGACGCGCATGTAATCGACAAGGCGGCGGGCGCGGTTCAACGTGGGTCGACCGATGAAGCCCGCCGTTGCCGTCGTGCCCAAGATCCGTCCCCGGATCCGTCGTGAGTCGTTCGTCGCGCTCCGCTCTGCTGCGCCGGTCGCGCCTCGTCTCGCTGCGCCCGTGTGGCACGTGTGGATCGAAGGCGGCGATCCCGTGGGTCCCGTCTCCGCCGATCAGATCGCGCGCGGCATCCGTGCCGGCAAGGTGCCGAGCGACGCAAGCCTCCGTCACGAGAGCGAGACGTTCTGGACGGACCTGCTCGATGTCCCCGACGTCATCGCTGCGCTCAAGTCGGTGAGCGAGGAGAGCGAGACTCCGCCCGCGTCGATCACGCCGACGCTGCTCGCGCGCGAGTTCATGGTGTGGTCTGGCGACGGCGACCCGGTGGGGCCCGTCTCCGCCGATCAGATCGCGCGCGGTATCCGCGCCGGCAAGGTGCCGACCGACGCGAGCATCCAGCGCGTCGGCGATCTCTTCGCCTTCGACGTCCTCGACGAGCCCGACATCATCGCCGCGCTCAAGTTCGCGACGGAGTGATCCGCCCCGCAGGCGCGGTGCTACTTCGCCTCGTCGGCACCGATGTCGACCGCGGCACCCTTTGGCCGGTTGTCGCCGTCGATGTCGTGGTTCGAAGCCTCCTTCACGGTTCCCTTGTCGATCACCGGCGAGGTCTGCGCGAGGTGGGAGCTCGCGTTGAGCAGCGGGTCGACGCTCAGGTTCGCGCTCGGAACGGGCGAAGGGATGGTGGCCAGCTGGGCGAACAACAGATCGGTCCCCGCGTTGCCGTTCCACACGTGATAGGCAAAGTCGCTCCGCGGCGCGCCGGCGTTCCAGAAATCGTTGTTGTCGAGCGCCACGGTTCGGACGGTCTTGCCCGCGCCGGAGCTGGAGTCCTCGAAGACACCGTAGCGAGCCTTGTTCAGGCCGCCGAGGAGGATGTTGTTGCGGACGGAGCCGAGGCTCGCCGAGACGCCCGCATTGATGCGGAGCGCGACCGCCGTGCTGAGCGTTCCGTCGCCCCCTGCGTTCCCCTGTCCGTCCAGCGTGTTGCCGTTGAGGGTCACCGCGCCGAGCCCGACCTCACCGTCCGTCAGCAGGACGGCGCACGTCTTCGGGCCCGAGCCGCCGAACACGACGTTGTTCACGATCGAGGTCGTCGAGCCGACGCTGTGAATGCCGCCACAGAAGGTCGCGCTCGTGCCCTGCGGACACATCGGGACGAGGGTAGGCTCGGCATTGATGCGATTCGAGTCGATCGTCATCGTCGAGTCGACGATGACTCCCCAGCTCTCGCCGGCGGGCGTCGAGGCTCCCGCGGCGATGTCGTTGCCTTTGACGAGCGTGCCGGCGGCGCTCGACCACGCGAGGACCCCGACGGAGTTGGCGGCGCCGCCGCCGCGGATCCGGTTCGAAGTGACCACCGCCACGGGCGCGCCGTTCGCCGCGCTGGACGATCCGACGAAGTGCACGCCGACGGACTCATTCGTCGAGGCCCCGCCGACGATGGCGTTCTGGTCGACGAGGGCGCCCGCGGGATCCGCGGGCGGACCGTAGATCGCGAGCGCGATCGACCTCGCGTTGGCGCCGCCGCCGGTGACGTCACCGCCGGCGAGCTTGCAGTGCGAGATGGTCGGGCTGCCGCCGACGAGTGACATCGCCACCGACCCAGGCGACGCGGTCGGCACGCCAGCCTTTCCGGCGACGCGGAAGCCGTCGAAGAGCGTCTTGCGCGTGACGGTCTTCGGCGCGAGCACGCCCTCGAAGTCCTGGTCGAGGATGGCCGTATCGTTGTTGCTCGGGTCGCGCCCCCACGTGCACGATGTCGCGTCGCAGTCGTAGCCGCCGAGAAGGTCGACGCGCTCCGAGAGGGTGACCTTCTCGGGATAGTGAGCGGCTGCAACATACACGTTTTGCTTGCCGCCGAGCGCGACGGCGATGGCGATGGCCTTGGTGATCGTCTTGACCGGTTTCGCGGATGTGCCTGGATTCGCGTCGTCTCCGAGCACGGACGAGACGTACGTTCCAACGCACGTCGGGCCCTGACAGCCACCGTCCGCGGCGTCGACCCCCGCGTCGACGCTTGCCTCGCCGCCGCTCGGCGAGTCGCTCACGAACGGACTGTCGACCAGCGATCCGGCCTCGGGCCCGCCCGCTTCCTCGGCATCGGGGACGTCCTCGAAGGGGAGGTGACCACAGGCGACCAAGAAGCCCGCGACGCCACCGAGCGCGAGGACCAATGTTCGCGCCAGGCTCGCCATGCTTTCAGTATACGATCGGGCGAGCGAGATGCGCGCCAGCTTGCGAGCCGCAGAACGTCCTCTCGATCGCCCTCATGAGGAGGCCAGGTCGGGCACGGGTCCGCGGGTCTGGTTCGTCGCCGCGTGCCTTTTCCTCGCGCAGATCGTCGTCCTCCTCGCCCGGCCTACAGCGGCCTACGCTGGCGATGCGCCGCCGCAAGACGTCGCGTCGACGGTGGGAGCGTCCGCCTCCGGACTCCCTGGGCTGGGCCGCGTGGCGGTCGCCGCGCCGAAGGAGCTGCCCCACGCGGGCGCGGCGGTCGGCATGGGGTACGGCTTCACCGAGGCGCAGGGTGTCCCGAACGCCGAGTCCGGGCCGCATCATCGCGCGCTCGGCACGCTCGCACTCATGGCGCAGCCGCTCCGCTTCCTGGCCGCGGCCCTGGTGCTCGACGGACGCTACGACGCGCACCCTGACGACGTGCTCGGCTCGAGCTCGAGCACCGTCGGTGAGCCTCGCCTCTTCGTGCGTGCGAACGAGGCGGTGGGAAGGTCGTTCGCGCTCGGCGCGCAGCTGGGCGTCTGGGTCCCTGGTGGAGAGGCCCCCTCCCTTCGCTTCGAGGCCGCCACGCTCGACGCGTTGCTGCTCGCCACGTATGCCCCTCCCGGTTCCGATCTCGCGCTCTCGCTCAACGCGGGCTACCGCATCGACCGCAGCGCCCAGGTGCTGGGGGCGCGCGACCGCCCGCGCCTTCGTGCGGGCGATCGACTCGCGCTTCACCTCAGTGACTCCGACGCGATCCTGCTCGGCCTCGGCGCGAGCAAGCGTCTCGGCGGACGCGAGACGCCCGCGGCGCGTATCGAGCTGCTCGGCGAGCTCACATGGGACGTGCTCATCGGCGCGAACGCGCCTGCAGCGCTCGAGTCACCGCTCCGTCTCGGGCTCGGGGCGCGCTACCACCTGAAGGAGGACGAGGAGTCCTTCGGGGCCCTTCAGCTCGAAGCGCGGACGGAGCTCTCCCTCAGCGCGCGTCCTTCGTCTGGACCGACCGACGCGCTCGTACCGGTCGACCCGCGCTTCGCGATCATCCTCGGCGTGCGATGGACGCCCGCTCTGGGAGCCCGACCGAAGCCAAGGACCGACGCGGACGGTCCCGCTGCGGCCGGCAGCGGAGGTGCGGCTGCTCCGGTGGCGAGCGCGCTACGCGGACGCGTGACCGCAGCGGAGACGGGGCTACCGATCCCGAGCGCACGGGTGACCGTCACGTCGGACGACCCTGCGCAGCCCGGCGAGCGCAGCGCGGAGACCCGCGCGGACGGAGCCTTCGAGGTGACCGAGCTTCGCCCGGGTCGCGTGCACGTCGTCGTGAAGGCCGCGGGGTTTGACGACGCGAGCGCAGATGCGAACGCGACGGCTACCGCGGCCGTCGTCGAGGTCGTGATGAAGAAGGCGATCAAGCCCGGACAGCTCCGGGGCCTCGTCCGCTCGTTCAACGGCAAGGCGCTCGCCGCGACGATCCGGGTCGAGCCGCTCGGCGTCGAGGCGAAGACCGACGCGGACGGGACGTTCCAGATCGACGTGCCGCCGGGGTCGTACGAGGTCGTGGTCGCGGCGACGGGACACGCGGGACAGCGCCGCCCCGTGCAGGTCGAGGAGAACGGCGTGACCATCCTCAACGCCGACCTGAGGCCGGGTAAAGAGGCGCCGTGACCACCTCTCGAGGCATGCTGACGCGGCTGACGTTCGCGCTGCTCCTCGGCGGCAGCCTCGCCCTCGGATGCCGAGGCTGCTCGAAGCCTCACATCGCCGAGGTGAAGAAGCACGAGGGCGACGTGAAGCGCGACACCGCGTCGTCGCAGCAGAAGTGGGAGGCCGCACCGGACGGCGCCGAGCTGGCGATGGGAGACGGGCTCAAGACCGGCCCGAGCGCAAACGCCGTCGTGCACCTGACCGGCGGCGGCAACATCGCCGTGTCGAGCGACACCACGATCCGCTTCTTGGCGAGCACCCCGGGCGCGACGCAACCGAAGCTCGCGATCGAGGCCGGCGAGGCGAGCATCGAGGCCGCCGACGATCGGGCACTCACCGTGCAGACCACGATCGGGTTCGCGCAGATCGAGCCGGGCGGAAAGCTGCGCATCGCGGCGGACGGGAGCGCGACGCGCATCGAGGTCACCGTCGGCGCCGCGCGCCTCGAGACCGACGACGGCGGCGTCGCGCTCTCGCCGGGAAAATCATTCGATGTCTCCCTTGGCGGCGCCATCGTCGAGCACGAGGTCGGCGACGCCGGCGTCGATGCCGCGGTGAAGGAGCGCCTCGCCGCGACGCCTGCTGCGACCGACGACGGCGGCGGCGCGGGGCCGATCGTGATCGACATCCGCGGCGCTGGCGTTCGCGTGCTCGCCAAGGGCGAGGCAACGCCACGGCCGCTCGCCGAGGGGACTGGCTCGGTCGGTCCGGGGGATACGCTCGAGGTCCCGAACGGCGCGTCGGTCGACGTGCGACGCGGAGCCAAGCATGCTCGCGTCGTCGGCGCCGGCCGTTTCGTGATCGGGGAAGCCGACGGATCGACGCTGGTGCGCGCCAGCTCGGGTCACGTCGAGCTCGATGCCACGAGCGAGGACGTCGTCGTGGAGGTGCCCGGCGGCGCGATCAGCGCGAAGGCCGGAGGCGCCGACGGCAGGAGCCGCGTCGACGCCGACGTGGCGGCCGCGGGCACGAAGATCGGCGTCCGTCAGGGGCAGGCGGAGGTCCGTGGAAAAGGGCCTCCCGAGTCGGTCCGCGCGGGCGAGCGGGCGACATTGAGCCCGAAGGGCGTCGTCGTCGTCGCGAATCGCGGCCCCGAGCGGCCGGACTTCACCGTGCGCGCGGGGGAGTCGATCTTCGTCCGCGATCCGAAGCCTCCGACGGCGCTGGGGTTCGACTTCGCCTCGGTGTGTCCAGGCGCGGGCGTCGTGTCTCGGGGTGACGGCACCGCGACGGCACGAGGTGAGCACAAGGCGACCCTGTCGCTCACCGCGGGTCACCACGAGTACGCGGTTCATTGCATCGGTACAGACGGCGTCGAGGAGAAGGTCGCTGCCTCGGGCGCGGTCACCATCGTCGCTGACGGCGCCCGCGCCGAGCTCGCGCGTCTCCCTCCGTCGACGCTCGTCGACATGGATGGTCGTCGCTACACGGTCCTCTACCAGAACCAGCTTCCCTCCGTGATCGCCCGCTGGCCGGACGCGCCGCAGTCGGGCGGCTACGTCGTTCACGTCGACAAGGAGCGCACGAAGTCTCTGGCGCCGAAGCTGTCGCTCAAGCCCGGCAGCATCGCCGAGGGCACGCACACGCTGAGCTTCGAGACCGCGGACGGCGCGAAGAAGTCCGCCGAGACGACGCTCGTCATCAAGTTCGACAACGCCGCGCCCGCCGCGAGCGTGCGCGACCCGGTGGATGGCAGCTTCCAGTCGGGCGATGCGGTGAAGGTCTCCGGTGTGGTCGTCGAGGGGTGGACGGTGAGCGTGAACGGCACGGCCGTGGCGCTCGACGACCAGAAGCGTTTCGCCACGACCGCCACAGTGCCGGCCGGAGAGACCGCGCTGGTGCTCAAGCTGAGTCACCCGAAGCGAGGAACGGTCTATTACGTCCGTCACGCCGGGGGTGCGCGATAGCGATGGCGCCTCGCGACGACATGCTCGGAGCGTCGGTCCTCGGTCGCTACCGGATGGTCGCGCGGCTCGCGCAGGGCGGCATGGGCGTCGTGTATCTCGCGCGCGCCGAGGGGGCCGCGGGCTTCGCGAAGCCGGTCGTCGTCAAGCGCGTGCTCCCCGGCATGACCGGCGACGAGCGGATGACGCGCCTCTTCGTTCGAGAGGCGAAGATCCTCTCGAACATGGAGCACCCGAACATCGTGGGCGTGACCGACTTCGGCGAGGAAGACGGCGCGCACATCATGGTGCTCGACTACGTGCGCGCCTATCAGCTCGGGCTGTGGCTCGCGTTTCGCGAGGAGCAACACCAGCTCGGCAAGGGCGACAAGCTTCCGATCGAGGGCATCCTCCACATCGTGATCAAGGTGCTCGACGCACTCGAGTACTCGCACGGGCTCACGCTGCCCGACGGTTCGCCGCTCGAGATCGTCCACTCGGACATTTCGCCCGCGAACATCCTCGTCGACACCGACGGACAGGTGAAGCTGCTCGACTTCGGCATCGCGCGAATGAAGGGCGAGCAGACGCGGACCACCGACGACAAGTCCATCCGCGGCAAGTTCTCGTACTTGCCGATCGAGGCGCTCGATGGCTCGCCGCCGACGCCCATGACGGACGTCTACGCGTGTGGCGTGGTGCTCTACGAGCTCCTCGCGGGCGAGAATCCGTTCACGGGGGTCGACGAGACGCGCACGCTCGCGCGCGTCATCTCGCACGAGCCACCGCCGGTGAGCCAGGTGCGGCCCGGTGTGTCGCCCGAGCTCGATGCGATCGTTGCGCGCGCGATGTCGAAGGACCGCACGAAGCGCTTCGCGAGCGCCAAGGACTTCGCGCGCGAGCTGCGACGCGTGCAGAACATGCCGGAGGACGAGGCCGCGCGCGCCCTCTCGACGCTCGCGAAGGTCGACTACGCGGCGATGCCGATGAAGGCAGGGTCCTCGCTCGCGGAGCTCGAGGAGGCGTGGCGAAACCCGCCTGCGCCAGCGCCTGCCGCGAGCGAGCCGAGGCTGCCTACGGCGCACGCGTTGCCGGCGGGCTCCGAGGCGCCCGGCATCGCGGGGGCGCGACCCGCACGAGGTCGAGGTCTGCTCGCGGCCGTGGCCATCGGGGTCGGGCTCGTCGTGGTCGCGAGCGTGGGGATCGCGCTCTACCTCGGTCGGCGTCAGGAGGAGCCGAAGCTCCTCGTCATCGAGCGCACCACGAATGCAAGCGCGACGGCGACGACGCCGACGGACACGCCCGGCGACACCGCATCGGCGGTCCCCTCCGCTCCTTCCGCGTCACCTCGCCCGTCCCAGGGCAAGCCGTCGAAGCCGGCCCCCGCCGGCGACCCGCTCTCGGCGGCGTTCGCGAAGAACCAGCCGGACATCGAGGCGTGCTTTGCGAGCAAGGGAGCCGCGGGAGGCACCCCTGATGTGTCGGTGCGGTTCAGCATCGATACCGAGGGCGTCGTGCAGCGCGCCGAGGTTGCCCCCGCGGAGGTCGCGAGCTCGCCGCTCGGCGCGTGCATCGCGGGGGTTGCGCGGAAGACTCGTTTCCCCGCGCAGGCGGCACCGGCGACGTTCCGCATTCCCTTGCGAGCGCGCAAGGCTCCGTGACCGCGCAGGTCCGCCCCCTCGCAGCGCTCGTCGTAGGCACGGCGTTGAGCGCCAGCGCGTGTGGCTCGAGCCGGAGATGACCGACGGCAAGCTCACGCTGAACGCGTCGATCGACGCGAACGGCAAGCCGCTCTGCGTGATCCCGAGCGACCCTATCGGGCTCACGCAGGAGGTCGAGGACTGCATTTCGGCGCGCTTCGCGGCGCAGAAGCTCCCGGCAGGAGCTCCGTGGTCAGCAAGCGTTCCGGTCCTGATCCGAAGCGGCGCGGTCCAGCCGGGCGAGCGCGCGTCCGATCCACGTCCGTCGAGAGCGTCGAGACGTTCCGCATGCCCGACGCGTTCGAAACGCTCGAGCCGCGGCGCGCTCCCGGCGAACATCGCCGAGTGTGCCGCGGGCGTCCTCCGCGCCCGGGCGTGCGCTTGGCCCCGTCAGCGCGCGCGCATCAGCTCGGACCGCTCACCGAAGATCGTCTCGTAGTCGCTCGCGGGCGCCACGGTGACCTTGATCTCGAGCTCGTGGTCACCGCCTCCGAGGAGCACCCCACGGAGAGGGATCACGTCGTCGTAATCGCGGCCCCACCCGAGCGTCACGTGCTCGAGCGAGGGGAAGACGCCGTTGGTCGGATCGGCGTCGACCCACCCATGGTCCGGGCAGTACACCGAGACCCACGCATGCGAGGCGTCCGCGCCGACGAGGCGCGGTCGCCCCGGCGGCGGACGCGTGAGCAGGTAGCCGCTCACGTAGCGCGCCGCGAGCCCCATCGAGCGAAGACACGAGAGCATCAGGTGCGCGAAGTCCTGGCAGACACCGCGACGTCGCTCGAACACTTCCATCACCGGCGTCGACACCGTCGTGGCCGTCGGATCGAACTTGAGCTCGGTGTGGATCCGCGTCATCAACGCTCGCACGCCGACGAGCAGCGGACGCCCCGGCGGGAAACATGCGGCCGTCCACTCGGCGAGCTCGCGCTTGTTGCGCACCCTCGTCGACTCGAAGAGGAACCGCGCAGCCTCGAGATCGAGCGCATCCGGGCGGCGACCGGCCTGGTACGCGAGGCGCGCGCGGACGGCGTCCCACGGAGGCGTCGACGGATCCTCGGGATAGTTTCGCGGCTTCAGGTCGACCCACGACTCGGCGCGCACCGAGAGCGAGTCGTGATCGGCGTCGATGCAGAGCGAAGTGACCGGGTTGCCGAACGGATCGAGCGATGTTCCGAGGATCTCGGCGTCCGGCGAGATGCGGAGAGCGTGCGCACGCAGCGTCTGGAACGACGTGGAGCGCGGCTCGAGGTGGACGATCTGACGCGAGAGCCCGACCGGGTATTCGTAGTCATAGTTCGTCTCGTGAACGACGACGTAGCTTCGCGTCGTCATGGCTTGTCCACCTTGCTGACCCTCGCGGCCCGCCAGGCTTCGCTCGGCCGGCGCGCCTTACCCTGACCGAGCGGAGCCGGCGTGCCCGCGTGGCTGAAGAACCGGCGCTGCAGCTCGTCCGAGACGCCGACCGCCGCACGCGCGGCGCGACCGAGGAGATCCGCGAGCTCCTTGCACGATGCCTCGAGCGCGCTCCCCTCCTCCGGCTCGAAGCCCTCGAGCTTCACGTCTCGCAGCGCGAGCGCGAGCGGGCCGATCACGTCGCTCGTGACCTCGCGGCCGAGCTCCGCGGCGGTGCGCTCGACCGAGAGCCAGAGCTCGCGGAGCTGGAACGCGACAGCGTGCGGGTTCGACTCGTCGAAGACGACGAGGTGCAGAACCGGCAAGAGCTCCGGAGCGCGGCGGTAGCGAGCGCGGAACGTGACGATGCTGTTCGCGGCCTCGAGCAGCCACTCGAGCGCGTCGGGACGCTCCGCTGGAGGCAAGCGGAGCACGTGCGCCACCATCGCCGTGACATGGGCGAGCCGCTCGAGGCGGCGACCGAGGAGCAGGAAATGCCAGCTCTCGTCGCGCGTCATGTCGTCCATCGCAAAGCCGGCGAGCGCGACGCACGCGAGCATGACCTCGTCGAGCGACGCCAGCGCGGAGCTGACGGTCGCCTTCGGGCCGGGAAGCCGCTGCGGGAGTCGGTTGAAGACGTGCCAGTTGTCCGTCGACATGCGCTCGCGCACCTGGTTCGCGCACGAATGGAGGCGATGCACGTTCGCGGCGAGGCCACCCGCCACCTTGGGATCGACGACCGCGGAGACGAAGCGCGTCTCGATCGCGACGACTTCTGGCATCTCGACCGTCTCGGCGCTGGCGATCTCTGCGGCCTCCTCCTCGGTATGGAGAAGCTCGAGACGCTCGCTCACCTTGATGAGGGAACGGAGCGCGGGCTCGGACTGCGGCGCGGCATCGGCGACCCGAACGAGCGCCGCGCGAAGCAGGCGGGCGAGGCCCTCGCAGCGCTCCGCGTAGCGCCCCATCCAGAACAAATTCTCACCGACGCGCGAGGCGATGTCGACGGCGCTGGTCGCGACGTCGCTGGCGCCGAGGCGCGGCCTTCGCAGCGGTATGCGCGCGACAGGCCGCCCCGCAAGCACCCACGTGTCCTTGCTCGAGCCTCCGGACTGCATCGACACGACGTCGCCCTCCTGCGGCGCGACGCGGGTGAGCGCGCCCGGCATGACCGTGTAGCCGTTCGGCGTGGCGACCGCGAAGACGCGCAGCGCCGTCGCCCTCGACACGACGCTCCCGTCCGCGTTTCCCCATGTTGGCGCGTGCGAGAGGCGCACCCATTCCTGCGCGACGTACGCGTGTGGCTGGCGGTGCATCCGATCGATCAGCCGCGCACGCCCGGCGGCGTCGAGCTTGTGACCGAACACGGGCTCCATCTGCATCGAGGGGTACGCCGGCTTGATGACGAGCTCGTCGAGGTGCGTGACGACGTACTCGAGCGCCGGTGCCTCGCCGCACCACCACGTGGCGATCGAGGGCATCGCGAGCTTTTCGCCGAAGAGCCGCTCGTTCAGCGCCGGGTAGAAGCCCGCAAAGGCGCCCGTCTCGAGCACGGCGCTCCCGAGCGCGTTTGCCATGAGCACGTTCCCTGCGCGGATGACGTGCAGGAGGCCCGGGATGCCGAGCGCAGAGTCCGCGCGCAGCTCGACGGGATCGCAGAAGTCGTCGTCGAGCCGACGCAGGATCGCGTGCACGCGACGCAGCCCGCGCAGCGTCTTCAGGTAGACACAGTCGCCTCGAACCACGAGGTCCTGCCCCTCGACCAGAGGAAAACCGAGGTAGCGAGCGAGGAACGAGTGCTCGAAGTACGTCTCGTTGAAAGGACCGGGCGTCAGCAGCACCGCGAGCGGCGCCTCGCCGGCCGTCGGCGAGAGTCGATACAGCGAGTCCTGAAAATCCCGGAAGAACGGCGCGAGCTGCTCGACCTGGAGCTCGCGGAACGAGTCGGGGAAGGCCCGCGAGAGCGTCATGCGGTTCTGGAGCGCGTAGCCCGCTCCCGAGGGACCGCGCGTCCGATCCGCGAGGACCCACCAGCGGCCGTCCGGGCTGCGCGCGAGGTCCGCCGCATAGATGTGCATGAAGACGCCGCCGGGCGGCGTGATCCCCTGCGCCGGCCAGAGGAAGCTGCGCTGCCCGAACACGAGCGCCGGCGGGATGAGCCCTTCGGCGAGCAGCTGCTGCGGTCCGTAGAGATCGGCGAGCACAGCGTCGAGGAGGCGCGCGCGCTGCGTGACGGCCGCAGAGATCGAGCGCCATTCGTCCGCCGGGAGGATGAGCGGAAGGAGATCGAGCTCCCAGGGCCTGCTCGTCCCCTTCGGGTCCGCGTAGACGTTGTACGTGACGCCGTCCGACGCGATCGCCTCCTGGACGAAGCGGCTCCGGCCGAGCATCGTCTCCATGGGGAGCGTGGCGAGATGGGAGAGGAAGCCGCGCCAGTGCGGGCGCGGGATCTGGATGTCGTCGACCATCTCGTCGTAGCGAGACGCCGAGGGTACGTACTCGGAGAGCAGGCTCTTTGAGGCGGTCGACATCGCTACGGCTTGCGGAGGTCGAGGGTGAACGGGAAGTCGAGGTTGGGCGTTGCCGGCGGCGGCTTCATCTCGCCCGGGGTATGACCGGTGCGCGAGAAGCGCGCGCGCCGCCGGCCCTCTGCCTCGCGAGCATTGATTGGGCGAGTGTCGTGAGCGCGGCCGCCTGGATGGCTCACGTGGTACTCGCACCCGCCGAGGCTACGGGACGACCACGTATCGACGAGATCGAAGACCAGCGGCGCGTGCACCTCGATGTGCGGATGCAGGCAGCGCGGCGGCTGCCAGGCGCGAAAGCGTACCCCGGCGACGTGCTCACCGGTCTTGCCCGTGGGCTGGAGCGGCAAACGGCGACCGTTGCACGTGAGGACGAAGCGGTCCGGCGCCATGCCGCGCACCTGCACCTGAACGCGCTCGAGCGAGGAGTCGACGTAGCGCGCCGTTCCGCCCGCGGTGCCGTCCTCCCCCATGACGTGCCAGGGCTCGAGCGCGCAGCGGAGCTCCACGTCGACGCCGCGCGCGGAGAAATCGCCGTACTTCGGGAAGCGGAACTCGAAGTGCGGCTGGAACCACGCCGCCTCGAGCGGGTAGCCGCCCTCGCGCAGGTCTCGGAGGACGTCCTCGAAGTCCTGCCAGACGAAGAACGGAAGCATGAAGCGATCGTGCAGCTCCGTTCCCCAGCGCGCGAGGCGCTCGGGCGCGTACGGCGTCTTCCAGAAGCGCGCGACGAGCGCACGGAGGAGCAGCTGCTGCGTGAGGCTCATCCGCGCATGCGGCGGCATCTCGAAGCCACGGAGCTCGAGCAGACCGAGGCGCCC
This sequence comes from Myxococcales bacterium, assembly GCA_025351875.1. GTDB lineage: Bacteria > Myxococcota_A > Polyangia > Polyangiales > Polyangiaceae > Labilithrix. Next base: position 13,656 of record JANXVA010000710.1, read on the forward strand.
CGTCGCGCTGTCCGGCGAGAAGAGCTTGTCGATGCAGAACTCGGAGCGGTGCGTGTTGCCCGTCACGTCGATGAGAAGATCGCGGAAGAGGCGATCGACGAGCCAGGGCGAAGGGACCTTGCCCTCCGTCTCCGCGAGCTTGCGCGAGACCTCGCGGAAGGCGATCTCGATCTCGAACACCGAGTCGTTGCGCGCCTCGTCGAAGCGGGGCGCCTGCGACGTCGGACCGATGAACTGCCCGGAAAACAGGAACGACATCGACGGATGCTGATGAAAATACCCGATGAGGCTGCGCAGGAGATCGGGGCGCCGCAGGAACGGTGACTCGTCCGGCGTCTTGCCGCCGAGCACCATGTGGTTGCCGCCGCCGGTGCCGACGTGACGACCGTCGAGCGTGAACTTCTCCGCGGCGAGACGCGAGAGGCGCGCCGTCTCGTAGAGATGCGTCGTGTGGGCGACGAGCTCGTCCCACGACGTCGAGGGCTGGATGTTCACCTCGATCACGCCCGGATCCGGGGTGACGCTGAGGTGGACCAGCCGCGGATCGCGCGGCGGCGTGTAGCCCTCGAGGAGCACCGGCACGCGGAGCGCCGCGGCGGCCACCTCGACGGCGGAGACGAGCGCGACGTAGTCCTCGAACGTCTCCGTCGGCGGCATGAAGACGTAGAGGACGCCGTTTCGCGGCTCGGCGCACATCGCGGCGCGGGTGAGCTCCTCGGTCTCGGCGGCCGAGAGCGCTTCCCGCTTCTCGCGCGGCACCCACGGCTTGGAGTCGAGCGGCAGACGAAGACCGATCGGCGAGTCGCCGGGGACCAGAAAGCAGTGATCGCCACGAAAGTGCCAGGGGCACGACGTCCACGTCCTGGTCGGCTTCGCGATCGGCAGCGCGTGCCCGACCACCTTGTCGAGACCGACGGTGAACAGGCGCCGCAGACGATCGCGCTCGAGCGCGTCGTCGAGCTTCGCGTCGTGCGGGTCGACGTTCACGGGCAGACGCCGCTCGCGCCACAGGTAGTAGTAAGCGTCCTCGTACGCCGGGAAGACGTGCGCTGGATCGAGCCCGAGCCCGCTCGCGATCGCGCGAAGGAGGCGGCCCGCGACGGCCTCGTCGGCGCCGCTCGGTGCGGCCTCGTCGGCGACGAGCGCGGGGTCCTTCCACAGTGGCTCGCCGTCGCGACGCCAGTAGAGGTTGAGCGCCCAGCGCGGCAGCGGCTCGCCGGGGTACCACTTACCCTGCCCGAAGTGGACGAGGCCCTTCGGCGCGTACTCCTCGCGCAAGCGACGGTGAACCTCGGTCGCGAGCTTCTTCTTGTTCGCACCGAGGGCCGCGGTGTTCCACTCGTCGCCGTCGGGATCGTCGATCGACACGAACGTCGGCTCACCGCCCATGGTGAGGCGCACGTCGCCGTCGCTCAGGTCTCGGTCGACCTCTCGCCCGAGGGTCGCGATCGCTTCCCACTGCGCATCCGTGTACGGCTTCGTGACGCGCGGCACCTCGAGCACACGCGTGACGGTCATCGCGTGCTCGAAGGTCGTCTCGCAAGCGTCGACGAGCCCGCTCACCGGCGCTGCGAGCGCGGGCTCGGCGGTGCACGCGAGCGGGAGATGTCCCTCACCCGCGAGGAGCCCCGACGTCGGGTCGAGCCCGACCCAGCCCGCGCCCGGCAGGTAGACCTCACACCACGCGTGGAGGTCGACGAAGTCGGTGCTCGGGCCGGCAGGACCGTCGTCGAGCGGCTTCTCGTCCGCGGTGAGCTGGATGAGGTAGCCGGACGCGAAGCGCGCTGCGAAGCCGAGGCGCCGAAGGATCTGGACGAGGAGCCACCCCGAGTCGCGGCACGAGCCCGCGCGCTTCTCGAGCGTCTCCTCGGGCGTCTGCAGGCCGGCCTCGAGGCGCACGCCATACGCGATGTGCTCGAACACGCGCTGGTTCAGCGCGACCAGAAAATCGTTCGTCGCGCGCGTCTCGCGCGAGATGGTCGCGACGAAGGCGGTGAGAAGCGGCGTGTCGGGCAGCGTTCGGCGGTAAGGCGCGAGCTCGACCTCGAGGAGCGCCTCGTACTCGAACGGCCACTTCTCTGCGTGCGGCTCGAGGAAAAAGTCGAACGGGTTCTGCGCCACCATCTCGACGACGAGGTCGACCTCGATCGACAGCTCGGTCGTGCGCTCGGGAAAGACGAGGCGAGCGACGTAGTTCGACTGCGGATCCTGCTGCCAGTTCACGAAATGTGGACTGGGGAGCACGCGGAGCGCGTAGCTCAGGATGCGCGAGCGGCAATGAGGCGCGGGACGAAGGCGGATGCTCTGGGGCCCGAGGACGACCTCACGATCGTAGCGATACGTCGTACGGTGATGGAGTGCGACGTGGATGGACATTCCGCGCCTCGAAACGTAGGCCACTTCGAAGTGCCTTCGCCAGAGGGTGATAGGTTGATCGAGCGTGAAGGTCTTCCACTGTGACCACTGCGACCAGCTTCTCTTCTTCGAGAACGTCACGTGCATGCGGTGCGGGCGGGCGCTCGCGTACCTGCCGGAGCTGGCCGACCTCGTCTCGCTGGACCGCCTCGAGCCAGCGGCGCAGGGCCTGTGGTCGTCGCCGCGCGCCGGAAAGACGCTCCGTTTGTGCGCGAACTACGTGGCGCACGACGTCTGCAACGTCGCGGTCGCCGCAGACGACCCGAACGGGCTCTGCCGTTCCTGCCGTCTGACCCGCACCATCCCGAACCTCTCGCCGCCCGGCAATCAGCGCCTCTGGTACGACCTGGAGGTCGCGAAGCGCCGGCTGCTCTACACGCTCGATCAGCTCGGCCTCCCGCAGGACAACCTCGTCTTCGACTTCCTCGAGAACGTGCTGACGGGCCACTCGAACGGAGTCATCACCGTGAACCTCGCCGAGGCCGACCCGGCGGAGCGCGTGAGGCGCAAGGTCGAGCTGGGCGAGCCGTACCGCACGCTGCTCGGGCACCTCCGACACGAAATCGGCCATTATTACTGGGACGAGCTGATTGCCGGCTCCCCACGGCTCGAGCCCTTCCGCGCGCTCTTCGGCGACGAGCGCGCGAGCTACGACGCCGCGCTGCATCGCCATTATCAGGGCGCGCTTGCGGGGTGGCAGGATCGGTACGTGAGCGCGTACGCGACGATGCACCCGTGGGAAGACTGGGCGGAGACGTGGGCGCACTACCTCCACATGACCGACACCCTCGAGACCGCCGCCGCTTGCGGGATCTCGCTCAGCCCCGTCCGCGCAGGCGAGCCAACGCTCGAGAAGGTCCCGCATCCCTTGGAGCGCGCCGTCTCGTTCGAGCAGATGCTTTCGAGCTGGGCGGCCATCACCTACGTCCTCAACAACCTCAATCGCGGCCTTGGGAACGGCGACGCCTACCCGCTCTCGCTCGCGGGCCCCTCGATTGAGAAGCTGCGCTTCGTGCACGAGACGATCAAGGCCGCAGCAGACAATCGTTCACCGTTGACGCCGCCCGAAACAGGCCCGAAACAGTAGCCGGCGAAAGATCAGAGCCCGTGCCCTTCGGTTCCTACGAGACAGGCGACTTCTACGACGAGACGTTCGACCCGGCGGGCGAGGCGCGGGCCCATACCTCGCTCCTCGTGCAGCGACTCGCTTCGATGACCCACAAGGAGCTGCGAGAGCGCCAGGGCGCCGCCGAGCGCGCGCTGCTCACACGCGGCATCACGTTCAACGTCTACGGCAGCAACGCCGGCGTCGAGAAGATCATGCCGTTCGACATCCTCCCGCGCGTCGTCTCGGCCGGGGAGTGGCGCACCATCGAGCGTGGGCTCGTGCAGCGCGTCCGCGCGCTCAACGCCTTCATCGACGACGTCTACGGCGCGCGGAAGATCCTCACGCAGGGCATCATCCCGTCGGCGATCGTCGAGAGCGCGACGAGCTTCCTTCCCGCGTGCGTGGGGATGAAGCCGCCGAAGGGAATCTGGTGCCACATCGTCGGTACCGACCTCGTCCGCGACCGTGACGGTCAGGTCTACGTCCTCGAGGACAACCTGCGGTGCCCCTCGGGCGTCTCGTACGTCCTCGAGAACCGCCAGGTGATGAAGCGCACCTTCCCGCAGGTCTTCGAGCAGCTGCGCGTGCGTCCGGTCGACAACTACGCGGGCAAGCTGCTCGAGACGCTCCAGCACCTGAGCCCGGCCCCCTCCCCCACCGTCGTCGTGCTCACGCCGGGGGTCTACAACTCGGCGTACTTCGAGCACTCGTTTCTCGCGCAGCAGATGGGCGTAGAGCTCGTCGAAGGCCGCGATCTGGTCGTGATGGAAGGCCGCGTCCACATGCGGACGACGAGCGGCTTCAAGGCCGTCGACGTCATCTACCGGCGGATCGACGACACGTTCCTCGACCCCGAGGAGCTCCGCGCCGACTCGATGCTCGGCGTCCGCGGCCTGCTCGACGTGTACCGCAACGGCAAGGTCGCCCTCGCGAACGCGCCGGGCACCGGCGTCGCCGACGACAAGGTCATCTACACGTTCGTCCCGAAGATGATCGAATACTACCTCGGCGAGAAGCCCATCCTGCCGAACGTGCCCACGTACCTCTGCGAGAACGACGAGGATCGCGCGTACGTGCTCGAGAACCTGGCGAAGCTGGTGGTGAAGCCCGCGAACGAGTCGGGCGGATACGGCCTGCTCATCGGCCCCGAGGCCACGCAGGCGGAGCTCGACGATTTCCGGACGCGTGTCATCGCGCGCCCGCGCGAGTACATCGCGCAGCCGATGCTCGGCCTCTCCCGCGTTCCCACGATCGTCGACGACGCGATCAAGGGCCGCCACGTCGATCTCCGGCCCTACGTGCTCTACGGCGACGACGTCTACGTGCTGCCCGGCGGACTCACGCGGGTCGCGCTCACGCCGGGGTCCTCGATCGTGAACTCGTCCCAGGGCGGCGGTAGCAAGGACACCTGGGTGCTCGCCGACGGGGCCGCATGCTGAGCCGCGTCGCCAACGCCATCTACTGGATGAGCCGCTACGTCGAGCGCGCCGAGAACGTCGCGCGCTTCGTCGACGTGAACCTCAACCTCGCGCTCGACTTTCCCGACTCCCCGCCGCAGTGGGCGCCGCTCGTCGCGACGACCGGCGACACCGAGCTCTTCGCGAAGCGCTACGGCGAGGCCTCGCGCGACAACGTCCTCTCGTTCCTGACCTTCGATCTCGAGGCGCCCAACTCGATCATCTCGTGTCTCGCCAACGCCCGCGAGAACGCGCGGAGCGTGCGTGAGATCATCTCCTCGGAGATGTGGGAGCAGGTCAATCGCGCGTACCTGATGGTGATGGATGCCGCGAGATCGAAGACGCCGCTCGCCGCGCCGCACGATTTTTTCACCGCGGTAAAACAGGCCTCGCAGCTGTTCGTCGGCGTGACGGACCTCACGATGAGCCACAACGAGGCCTGGCACTTCGGGCGCCTCGCACGCTTGCTGGAGCGCGCCGACAAGACGTCGCGCATCCTCGACGTGAAGTACTACCTGCTCCTGCCGGGCGTCGGCGACGTCGGCGGCGCGGTCGACGAGGTGCAGTGGGCGGCGGTGCTCAGGTCCGCGAGCGCGTTCGAGATGTACCGGAAGCGCCACGGCGGCATCACGCCGGCGAAGGTGGTCGAGTTCCTGATGCTGAGCCGGCAGTTCCCGCGCTCGGTCCGGTTCTGCCTCGACAAGGGGGAGATCTCGCTCCACGAGATCACCGGCACGCCCGTCGGGACGTGGACGAGCGCGGTCGAGCGCGAGATGGGGCGCGTGGTGGCGGACCTCGCCTACGCGGAGACGTCGACGATGCTCGCAAACGGCCTCCACCAGCAGATCGACGATCTCCAGCAGCGCATGAACCGGGTCGGCGACGCGGTGTACGCGACGTTCTTCGCGATGAAGCCGACCGAGAGCGAGCTCGCCGCCGAGGAGCACCGCGCGACGACCACGCCGACGCCGGCGCCTGTCGCGTCGCAGTCGCAGTCGCAAACGCAAACGCCCACCGACGCCTAGATCAGGTCGA
>JANXVA010000712.1 GCA_025351875.1 Myxococcales bacterium
TACGGGTACGGCCAACGAAAGAGGCCGCCCCTGCGCACCGATCGATCCCGTGCTCTCGCGCAACTCCTCGCTCTCCTGCTCCCGCTCGCGGCGTGCGGAAGCAGCACCCGCGCGACCGCTAGCCCCGACGCGACCAACCCCCCCGCCGATGACGCTGCGGCCGCCGTCGATCCCACGACGGATGCGGCGGTGGCGTCGGTCGTGCCGGTGGTCGACGAGCTCGACTACCTCGAGCAGCTGAAGTCCAAGCGACCCGACCTCTACGCGAGCGATTGCTACAGCAGCCTCGTGCTCAAGCCCGAATACCGATCCACGCTGCTCGGTGGCACGGGCTCGTACGCCTCGATCCAGACCAGGGAGTACGCGGCCGCCGACGTCGCAGCCGACGCGCAGTGGGTCAGGAGCATGCAGGCCGCGCAGGTTCTCTTTTGCGAGCAGAGCCCGAACGCCGGCGGCTGTAGCAAGATCTGCACGGCGGCATGCGCCGCATGTCCGTCGTCTTCCCTCGGCACGACGGTCGACTCGGCGAAGTCCGTCCGTCCTGCGGGCTACCCGCTCTGCAATTTCGTGGGCTACCTGGTCAACCTCGGCCCGAGCGGCACGCCGTACGACAAGACGGGCCAGGTGGTCTCCTGGAAGATCTTTCTCGAGTTCGGCCCTGACTTCCGGACCACGCTCACGGCGGCGAGCTACCGAGCGTTCTCGGATCGCCTCGCCGCCGCGGGCTTCCGTGGCGACTCGAAGATTCCGCTCCAGGACGGTCAGGTCCGCTTTCAGTACAACGACATCATCGTCCACGGCCACTCGCCGACCGATGCCAAGATCGCAGAGCGCGTGGGACTCGAGATGTTCGGCTCGAGCCTCGTCGGGCATGGGCGTGGGCTCGACGTCGCCGTCGCGACCGCCACGACCGGCGTCCTCGATTGGCATCACTACCTTTGCGCGGAGGGATCCTCGAAGCACTCCGCCGACGCGCTCTCGTTCGTCCGCTTCGAGAACTGAGACCGCGATGCGGCGCGACGCAGGCGGGAAGCTGCGACTTGCGCTCGCTGCACTTCTGTCTAGAATTATCGAGCTCGATGTCTTGGATTAGGGGCCCCAGCTCGTTCGCGTCAACGCCGCCGCCTCGGCGAGCGGGCGCTCGTCGCCGACGTTCTGACATCGGGCGCTCGAGGCTACACGCGGTCCTCCAGACCAAGCTCGCGGAGCTCCTCGGCGGGCAGGAGCAACCGCCAATGCGCGAGCTGATGCAGGCGATGGCTGCTCACGGCCGGCGTCATCGGCTTCTGCCGCCGGCGCGCGCGACGCTCTACGCGTCGCTCGCGCGCGCGCCAGTCGCGTCGTTTCCGATGCGCTCGCTTCCTGAATCCGTCCGGCGAGCGCTCCACAACCTCGGCGAGGATGCTGTCGTGCCTGGGGACCAGGTCGCGTTCGCAGCGTTCAACCGCGGCGATACCCCGGCGCTCTGCTGGGCATCGGGTCTTCCCTGGCCGTGCCTGCGCCACGCCGCGCTCGTGCCCGGGTTTCGCCCCAAGAGTCTCGCGCTGCTCCGTTCGGTCATGCGCTATCGCGGCATCACGGCCGCGGAGACCCCTGCTCGAAGCGACAAACTCTGATGGCGCGGCCGCATGCTCCCCGCGACGTCATGCCCGCGGCCGTGGCGAAGGCGCTCGACGACACGCGCTACTGGTTCGTCATCGGAGGGCAGGCGGTGCGCTGCTTCTGTCCCTACCGCCCCAGCGACGACGTGGACTTTGGTGTCGCGAACGCGCGCGACGCCGCGTCATTGCTCGCGCAGCTCCGCAAGCGAGGCCGTGTCGAGATCCTCGAGCGCGCAACCGATACGGTCCATCTCACGCTCGACGATGTGCCCGTCTCGATCTTCGTTCTCCCGCGGGTAGCGCCGCACACGGAAGAGGGTGCGCTCGACGTCACCGGGATCCTCGCGACCAAGCTTCACGCGATCCTCGATCGTGGGACACGCCGAGACTTCTTCGACCTCTACGTCTTGCTCCAGCAGCAGCGGCTCGGCGTCATCGAATGCGTTCGCGCCCTGCGCACGGTGTTCCCCGGCGACATGAACGAGGGCCTCCTCCTGCGCGCGCTCGCCTACTTCGACGACGCCGAGCGCGAGGCACCGCTGCCCAACGAGGGCGCGACGGACTGGAAGCGCGTCAAGGCGTTCTTCCAGAAGAGCGTGGGCGCGCTCCTGGTGCCTCCGGCCGCCTCGCTCGAGATCCAAGCGCTCGTGGTAGACGTCCGATCGCGCGAGAAGGTGGCGGGAGGCCGACGTAAGCACGCGACCGCCACCACGTCGAAGCGCCCCCTGCGGCCGACGAAGAAGCGGCGCTGACCATCAGCGGCACGGCGGCGCCGCCTCCGCGAACACGTGGCGCTAGAGCCGGCAGACCGACTCGATGCGGCAGGTGCCCATCTCGTCGGGGTGAGGGCGTGCCGGTCCCCACGCACACGCCAGCCCGGTCCCGCACTTCACGCCCGCGAGGCCGCCGCATGGGTCGCCCTCCGCGCTCGCCTTGGGCGACGACCGACAGGTCAGGCCGGAGGCGCACTCCCTGATCCTTTCGCCCGCGAGCGCGCACCTCTCGCCTTCTTGCCCGTCGGGGAGCGAAGGCCCCCGGGGCTCCGTACACGCGCCGAGCGCAACGAGGAGACCGAGCATTGCTCCGCGAATCATTCGTCGAACGTAGCTCCTGGAGAGCGTCTCCTCTCTCACGGCGCGCCTGATGCGCACCAGCCGCCGAGCGAGGCACTGCACAGCGGGTCGCCCGGGAAGCACGCGCACCCCGTGCCCGCATCGGGCACCTGGTGGACGACCTTGGCCGGCAGGCCGGTTCGCAGCGCCGCACATCGGCGTGCGGCGTCGGTGAGGACGTTGCTCTCCTTCGCCGTGTCGACGCACTGACGCGAGAGCACGCGCGCCTCGGCGCGCCATCGCCGCGTCGGGCCGACCTCGACGTCCTCGAAGGTGCCGGCCACGGCAGGATCGGAGCGCCACGACGCCGGCATCGAGCCGAGGTTCTGCTCGTCGAGCGTGCGCGCCATCGTCATGTCGAGCACGGCGGCCTCGGCGATCGCATCGATGCGTCCGTCGCGCGTCGCGTCCTTGGCGTTGAATGCTCCCGCGTACATGCGGCTGGCCTGGTCGACGAGCATCTGCGCCTGACCGAACCACGCCTTGAGGCTTGCCTCGCTGGCGTTTGGCGGCGGCGGCGTGAGGCGCTCGAACGCCGCGCGCGCGGCGCGACCCTTGCGGAGCGCGTCCGTGAAGCCGAGCACGGGGACGATCGGCGGGGTCCAGGCCTTGGGGAGCGGCTCGGTCTCACTCTCACTCTCCGACGGCACCGCCACCGGCAGGGCGCGTGCGACGACGCTCGGCTTCTCGGCGTGGGGCGCCGGAGCAGGAGCAGGCTCGCCGATCACGAGCTCGACGGTGGGCGCGGACGATACCGAGGGGAGCGCCTCCTTGCCGCATGCCGCGACCGCCAGGAGCCCCAGGATCGCCAGCGGCCAATCTCGCATCCGTCTCATGGTCCTGGAGAACACGACAAAGCGCGAGCGCTTGGGTTCCCACAGTCCGGCTCTCGACCGTCACGATCCTCACGTGCCTCCGCCGCCGATCACGCACACACCTGAAAAACTTCGTTCGAGTGCGTCGGCACGACCATTGCGAAGGGCGCGACCGATCATGAAGCTCTCCTTCTTTTCCTTCGCCCCGACCGCCTCCCCGCACCTCACGTCGATGAAGCTCTCCCTCTGAGCGACCTTCGGGAGCTCGTGCCGTGTGAGCCACACGGCCTGAGCGACGCGACCTGATTTCGGTGTAGCTTCACGCGATGGACGCTGCCGCGATCAAGGCGAAGTTCGACGAGCACAAGGTCAAGACCGGCCGCGAGATCCGCAAGGTGAAGGTCGGGGGCTTCGACATCGACGGCGTCTTGCGCGGCAAGTTCGTCTCGCTCGACAAGTTCTGGAACATGTCGAGCACGGGTTCGGCGTCTGCGACGTCGTCTTCGGCTGGGACATCGCTGACGTCCTCTACGACAACGCGAAGGTCACCGGCTGGGACACGGGCTTCCCCGATGCCCACGCGACGATCGATCCTTCGACCGTGCGCTTCCCGCCTGGTGAGCCCGACACCGCGGTGTTCCTCGTCGACTTCGTGAACCAGGACGGCACCGCGCATCCCGCGTGCCCGCGCTCGCTCCTCAAGCGCGTCCTCGCCGATGCGGCGAAGCGCGGCTACCAGGCGACGTTCGGGTCGGAGTTCGAGTTCTGGGTCTTCAAAGAGACCCCCGAGTCACTGCACGAGAAGGGGTTCCGGAACCTCCAGCCGATCAGCCCCGGCATGTTCGGCTACTCCTGGCTCCGCGAGGATCAGAACCGCTCGTTCTGCCACGCGATCCTCGACGAGATGACCGCGATGGACATCGAGATCGAGGCCCTCCACACGGAGACGGGCCCCGGCGTCTACGAGGTCGCGCTCCGCTATGACGAGGCGCTCCGCGCGGCCGACAAGGCCGCCCTCTTCAAGACGCACATGAAGGCGCTCGCGACACGCCACGGCCTCTCGGTCACCTTCATGGCGAAATGGAGCCACGATCTCCCCGGCTCGAGCGGTCACCTGCACCAGTCGCTCTGGACCGTCGCGCAGCCCGGTGGCGCGCCGCGCAATGCGTTCTTCGACGGCAAGGCGGAGTCGAAGCTCTCTGCGACCGCGCTTCACTATCTCGCCGGTCAGCTCGCGCTGATGCCCGAGCTCACCGCGCTCTATTCGCCGACGGTGAACAGCTACAAGCGCTACGTACCCGGCGTATGGGCGCCGCTGACGGCGTCGTGGGGTCCCGAGAATCGCACCTGCGCGATCCGCACGATCGCGGGCGGCCCGAGCTCGACGCGCCTCGAGTACCGGCAGACCGCCGCGGACATCAACCCGTACATCGCGATCGCGACCTGCCTAGCCGCCGGCCTGTACGGCATCGAGAAGAAGCTCGAGCCGCCGCCCGCCGGCAAGGGCGACACGTCGATGAGCGAGGCCTTCAAGGCGCTCCCACGCACCTTGAAGGAGGCCACGGCGTGGCTCTCGGCCAGCGCCGGCGCGCGCGAGATCCTCGGCGAGCCCTTCGTCGACCACTACGTCCGGACGCGCGAGTGGGAGGTCCGCCAGTTCGAGCGCGTCGTCACCGAATGGGAGCTGAAGCGCTACTTCGAGTCGATCTGACGAAGGCTGGCTCGACCCGGCGTCGTCTGTTATAACGACGCGGTGTCCAGTTTAACGAAATGTTCACTGGCGTCGGTGCTTCTCGCGCTCGCGACGGAAGTGACGGCCGCGGCGCAGGTCCGCCCGGCGAGCGTCTCGATCGGCGACCGCGGCGCCGCCATCACGAGCAACGACGGCGCCTACGAGCTCCGGATCCGAGCGGTCGTGCAGACCGACCTTCGTTTCTTCGCGGACGACGAGCACAAGCTCACCGATCAGTTCCTCTTCCGTCGTGCGCGCCTCTACGTCGAGGGCAAGATCGCGCGCGCCATCACCTTCCGCGTGATGCCCGACTTCGCCGAGGGCCGCACGGTGCTCTACGACGCCTGGTTCGACGTGCGCGCGATCGACGCGCTGCGGCTCCGGGTCGGCAAGGCCAAGCCGC
>JANXVA010000724.1 GCA_025351875.1 Myxococcales bacterium
CTCGACGGCTGCGCCGACGAGGGACTCCTTGGTCGGGTAGTGGTGGAGCTGGGCGCCGCGCGAGACCCCGGCACGCCGGCAGATCTCCGGCGTCGACGTCCCGCGGTACCCGCGCTCGATGAGCGACCCGACGGTGGCCCCGAGGAGCTTCTCAGTCGTCATCGCGCTGCGCTCGGCCTGGGTCGCCACGGGCCAAACAATGGCGGATCATAAACAAACAGTCAAGACTGTTTGTTGGTGAAAACACGAAGAAATGACGCGATTCGCGGCTTCTAGTCTCGACCCAGGACGGAAGCGCGACGCAGCGCTCCGCGCTTCGGCGCGGGCGTGGCGGTCATCGCATGGCTCTCGGCGACGAGCGCCTTGATCGCCGCCCAATCCGGCGCGCGATCGAGCCGCGCGCCGATCCATCCGCTCTTGCCGACATACGGAGGGACGAAGTAGCGCTCGGGATCCCCCTCGACGATGACCGTCTGCGCGCCCGCCGGGGCCTTGCACCAGATCGCGACGCGACCGTCGCGATGGTGATTGTCGAGAAACATCACGAACGTCTTGTCGCGAACGGTGAAGCACGGGCGTCCGTGGTTGAGAGCCTCCGCCGTGCTCGGCAGCGCGAGCGCGATCGACCTCAGCTTGGCGAGGTGCTTCAGGTTGGCCGGCGACGTCTCGGCGATCGGATGGGCGCTCCACGCGCTCGTTTTCTTCGCGGCGGTCCTCGTTGCGCCAGGGCTCTTCTTCTTCGCGCGGGCGGTCTTCTTCTTCGCGGCCATCGTCGGCAAGACTACGCTGGCCGTCGTGAAATCGATCGTCGCTCGTCTCGCCGCCCCGGCGATCGCCGGTGTCCTCCTCTCGTGCGGTGCAGCCCCGGTCACGACCCACCCTCCAATGAACCCTTCGCCGACGCTTCCTCTCATCGTCCAGGCCGGTGCGCCTGTCCTCCGCGCCCGCGCCGAGGAGGTCCCCGCCGAGAAGATCCCGACGCCCGAATTCCAGGAGCTCGTCCGGACCATGATCGCGACGATGCGCGCCGCGCCCGGCGTGGGCCTGGCCGCGCCGCAGATCGGCATTCCGTGGCGCGTCATCGTCCTCGAGGATCGCGACGAGCTCGTGAAGAACCTCACCGCCGACGAGCGACGCGAGCGCGAGCGCGCGTCGTTCGACACGCGCGTGTTCGTCAATCCCGTGCTCCGCCTGGTCGGCGAGGAGCACGCGATCTTCTTCGAGGGGTGCCTGAGCGTGAAGGGCTATGTCGGGCTCGTCGAGCGCAGCCGCGAGGTGGAGGTCACGGGTCTCGACGAGCACGGCGCCGCGCGGACCTGGCACGTGACGGGATGGCCCGCGCGCATCCTCCAGCACGAGGTCGACCACCTCGAGGGCACGCTCTACATCGATCGCATGAAGACCCGCTCGTTCGTCACCGCCGACCAGGCCAAGGCGCTCTACGCGGGCAAACCCATCGCCGACGTCCGCAAGGCCCTCGGGCTCTAGCGGAAGGAGCGAGAGCATCGCCCTTGAAGACCTCTGAGTCGACGCTCGGACGCTCGGACTTCCGTCACGCGTGGTCGCTGAGCGCCTGTTCGAACGCGGCGAGGAAGGCAGGATCGGCGGGTGGGGGCGTGGCGCCGAGACGCCGGCGGACGAGGAGGGCGAGGTTGTCGGCGAGGACCTCCTCGGGGTGAATGGTGTACGTCGAATTGCGCGCGATGAGCCGCGACCATTCGGTCGCTCGGGGGTCGATGAGAACGGGGGCGCCGCCGGCGTCGCGCACGACCGTCGCCGCGTCCGGGGCGATCTCGAGCAGCATCGCGCGCACGACGCCGAGCACCGACGTTCGCTCGAGCACGTCGGCGAGCGGGAGCGGGCAGGTGAGGAGCGGTACGACGACGCGCTCTCCGAGTCGCAAGTAGTGGCCGAGCCCGTGGGCATCGGGGTTCGTCATCCGGCAGCCGTCGAGCTCCGGCGGCGGCGTGATGGGCCCGACCGGTACGAACCCGAGGAGCGCGTAGGTCGCGTCGCGGAGGGCTGGCGACGCACGGGACGCGACATGAAATAGCTCGTGAGCAAGGAGGCGCAGCGCGCGCTCGCCTCGGAGGCTCTGGACGCGCGATGTCGGTAGGACGATTGCGTTCGCCCGGGTGTAGGCGTGGTCGCGCTCCTCGCGGCCGGTCGTCTTCACGACGAGCACCTCCTGCGGGAGTACGCCGCCGATTCCCCGCGCGCCCCGAGCGACCGCGGAGATCGTCTCCTCCCACGCCGCCGCCTCCTCCGCAGTGAAGTCGACCGCCTGCTCGCCGAGGAATCGCCGGAGCTCCACGTCCTCGACCGGCGCGGTCGTGCGCATCCTGAAGGAGCGGTCGAAGCCGCCGAGCGCGCGGGTGAAGTCATCCTCCGCCGCGAGGATCGCGCGGCCTTCTGACGCGCTCGCGAGTCGGAGGAGGGTCATCGCGCCCGAGGATACTCCGCCTCGCCGCGGGCGACGTCACGAGCGCGCTCGCGAACGCTGGTTGCTCGCCGACGTCGAGTCAGACCTCCGCCCGACATGCGGCAATCGAGTCGGCGCGGTCCACGTCCAGAGCGACAACGTGAACGAGGCCCTCCTTCGACGATGCGGCCAGCTCGCGCCGCCGCGCCTCGCTGCGACCCGTCGCGAACACCTCCCACCCCAGCTCGGCGAAACGGCGAACCGCCTCGCGTCCGATCCCGGAGGTCGCGCCCGTGATGGGAACCCGGCCTCTGGTCGACATTGTACAGCGTAAGATGCCGGAGATCATCCGCGCGTTCCGCATCGCTCGGAGATACTTCTAGAGCGAGTCCTTCGCTATCACCGTCCAGTCGTCGCCGCCGTGGCCCGCGGCGATCACCGCGTCCATCCGAGCCGCGATCGCGGGCAAGACGGCCAGCGGTACGCCTGCGCGCTCGGCTTCCTCCAGCATGAGGCGCGCGTCCTTTCGCGCCATCGAGAGCTCCCACGACGCCTCGGAGAACTTCGCGTCGGTGATGCGCTTCATGCGCGCGCCGACCGTTGCTCCCGGATTGAACATCTCGAAGAGCTTCGATGCGTCCGTCGGCGACACCTCCATCGCCTTGGCCAGCGCGAGCATGTCGGCGAGCCCGGTCGTGAGGAACATGAGGAAGAGGTTCCCCATGAGCTTGAACGCGGCCGCAGCGTCGGGGCGAGGGCCGAGGTTCGTCAGCCTCCCCGTCATCGCGCTCAGCGCCGGTGTGAGCGCCTCCACGCGAGCCGCATCGCCGGACGTCAGCATGATGCCGGTCGACTCGAGCGCGTTCTGCGGGCCCATGAAGACGGGCGCGTGCAGGAACGCGACCCCGCGCGCTTCCCAGCGCTTGGCGCGCGCGGCTGTGCCCGAGGCGGACGTCGTGCTGTGATCGACGATGAACACGCCCGGCGCGAAGCCCTCGCGCGCGCGCTCGAGGACGTCGTCGACCGCGGCGTCGTCCGAGAGCGAGAGGTGGATGCGCGCGGCGCCACGCGCGGCGTCGGCGGGGAGGGCGAACGCCCGAGCCCCGTCGGCCTCCAGCGCCTGGGCCTTCGAATGGGTGCGGTTCCACACCTGCACGTCCTCGCCGCGCCTCCGGAGCGCCCGAACGAACCCCGAGCCGAGCATGCCCATGCCGAAGAACGCGATCATGGCGGGCAATCTACGCGATCGGGCGTCCTCATGGATGAGGTCACGGTGCCGCAGGTTCCGCCGTAAAATGGCCTACCCGAGGAGGGTCCGGTACCGTCTCGCTTCATGAAGCAGGAGGCGCTCAACGGTCGCACCATCGCTGGGAAATTCCAGATCGAAACGCTCGTCGGCGAAGGCGCGATGGGCGCGGTGTACAAGGCCCGGCAGATCACCCTGGGGACGACGCTCGCGATCAAGGTGCTCCACGGCCATCTCGCGGGCGAGCCGATGTTCGCGGCGCGCTTTCTCCGCGAAGCGCAGGCCGCCTCGCGCGTCGATCACCCGAGCTCGATGCGCGTCGTCGACTTCGGCGAGGAGCCCGATGGTCTCCTCTACATCGCCATGGAATACGTCCACGGTCGGACGCTCGCGAAGATCATCGACGAGGAGCACGCGCTCCCCGTCTCGCGGATCGTCGACATCGCCTGCCAGGCCCTGGCGGCGCTCGCCGTCGCGCACGACATCGGCGTCATCCATCGTGATCTGAAGCCCGAGAACATCATGATCCTCGACGGCAAGGACGACGAGGGACGCACGCACGACATCGTGAAGGTCTGCGATTTCGGCGTCGCCAAGCTGCTCGAGGGTAACGGACGTGCGCCGAGCGTCACCGCCGAGGGCATGATGATCGGAACGCCCGAGTACATGTCCCCCGAGCAGGCGCAGGGCGAGACGCTCGACGCGAGGAGCGACATCTACGCGATGGGCGTCCTGCTCTTCCACATGATGACGGGCAAGGTGCCTTTCGACTCGTCGACGGCGTTCGGTACGGCGTTCATGCACGTGAACGACGAGCCGACGCGTCCACGTCTGCTCAATCCCCGCGCCGACTCGCGCCTGGAGGCGATCTGCTTGAAGGCGATGAGCAAGCGCCGCGAGGACCGCCACGCCTCCGCGCGCGAGCTTCGCGGCGAGCTGCGCGCGCTGCTCGGACACGACGACGCGTACATGGACGAGGCTCCGCGCGTGCTCTCTCTGCCGTCGAAGCCGCTGCGCGGTGGGCTCTTGCAGCAGGTCGAGTCGCGTCCCCCGCGGACCGGGCTCGTCATGGCGGGCGTCGTCCTCGCGGCGTCGGTCGTCGCCGGTGGGATCTTCTATCCGCGCCGGAGCGCCGCGCCTGCTTCCGAGCCCGTGCAGACTGCACGTATCAGCTCCGCCACGATGTCGGCGGCGCCGCGGCCGGCGCCCGAGCTTGCAGAGCCTCCGAAGGTCGTCGACACCACGGCGCCGAGCGGCCCAGGCTCCGACGCCGTCGCGACGACGCCTCGCTCGAAGGGCGTCACGCGCATCAACGCTCATGCGCGTCGCTCGGGCACGAAGGGGCGCGACGCCTCCATCGCGGCCGAGGACATCCCCCTCTTGCCCGTCCCCGGCGCAAAGCCGATCCCTGCGACGACCGACAAGGCCCCGGCGGCCGACAAGCCCGCGGTCACGGACAAGCCCGCGGTGACGGACAAGCCCGCGCTCACGGACAAACCTGCGCTCACGGACAAACCTGCGCTCACGGCGAAGCCCGCGCCTGCCGACAAGCCGGCCGCTCCGGCGAAGCCCGCGCCTGCCGACAAGCCGGCCGCTCCGACGAAGCCTGCGCCCGCGCCGAAGGACCCGGCCGACGCCCCGCTCCCCAACTTCCCGATCCCCGGCTCGGAACCGTGAGCCCGATCGCGTTGGCGTGACGTCTCTCTCGTGAGACGCTCGCCCGCGTGAATCGTCGCACGCTCGCTGTCTTCGCCTCCGTGACCGTGTGCGTCGCCTTCGGCGTCGCGTGCAGCCGTCAGGCCGTCGGTCCGCAACCCTCGGCCTCGGACGCGGCGACCGACGCCGCCGCCGTCTCGCCGCTGCTCGGTGATGGCGCGGCGATCGATGCTGCTGCGGACGCTGCCGCTGGCGCCATCGGCGCTGCCGGTGGCATCTACCGCGGCGAGGGCACGCAGCTCGTCATCCCGCCCGACGCGCTGAAGGAAGATCGCGTCTTCAAGGTCACGAAGGTCACCGGCGCGGCGCTCGCCGACTGGCCACGCGGCACGCTCGTCGGCTACGCGTTCGAGCCCGCGAACGAGCGCTTCCGCATCCCGATCACGATCAAGCTCCCGCATCCGGAGGGCGAGGGCGAGGTCGTCTGCCAGAGCCGCCCAGGCGAGCGACTCGAGTTCCAGTTCGAGGCGATGCCCGATCACCGGTTCCCGCTCCACGTGAGCGAGCTACCGCAACGCTGCGCGGTGTACGCGCCCGAGCACGTGAAGGCGCTGAAGGCCGTCCGCGATCGCGAGGGCGCG
>JANXVA010000734.1 GCA_025351875.1 Myxococcales bacterium
ATCGACGGCTCCAGCGGCGCACGCCACGACGTCGTCATCACGTACGTGACTCCACGCGGCCGCTGGTACGACGTCTCGTGGAAAGGCCACGCGGAGAAGTCCGGCGGGGTGCCGACGAACATCGGCATCCACTTCTTCGACCTTCTCCTCTGGATGTTCGGCGGCGTCCAAGATGCGCGCGTCCACCTGAACGAGGCGCGGCGAATGTCGGGATTCCTCGAGCTCGAGCGAGCCCGAGTCCGCTGGGTTCTTTTCGTCGATGCCGCCGACCTACCGCCCTCGGTGGCCAACCGACTAGGTGCCCCGCACCGCTCCATCACCGTCGACGGAACCGAGGTCGAATTCTCGGACCGGTTCGCCGACCTCCACACGCGCGTCTACGAGCTAACGCTCGCCGGCAAAGGCTTCGGCATCGCCGACGCACGGCCGTCGATCGAGCTCGCTCATCGGCTCCGTAACGCGCCCCTCTCCTCTCCTTCGAGCGACACGCACCCCCACCTCCACCGGTGAAGCCATGAACGACGAAGCTCCCTACTTCGTTCACCCCACCGCCGTCGTCGACGCCCCCGCGACCATCGGCGCCGGCTCGAAAATCTGGCACTTCGCCCACGTGTCCTCGGGCGCGACGATCGGCAAGCGCTGCACTCTCGGGCAGAACGTCTTCCTCGCGCCGAGCGTCCGCCTCGGCGACAACGTGAAGGTCCAGAACAACGTCTCCGTCTACGACGGCGTCGAGCTCGAAGACGACGTCTTCTGCGGGCCCTCGTGCGTGTTCACGAACGTGAAGAACCCACGCTCGGAGGTCGTCCGAAAGGGTCAGTACGCAAGAACGCTCGTGCGACGCGGCGCGACCATTGGCGCCAACGCCACGATCGTCTGCGGGACGACCATCGGACGCTTCGCGTTCATCGCCGCAGGCGCGGTCGTCACCGCGCGTGACATCCCCGACTACGCGCTCATGGTCGGCGTTCCGGCGAAGCAGGACGGCTGGGTGAGCCGCCACGGCCATCGGCTGATCAATCCCGACGCCGACGGCGTCATGCGCTGCCCGGAGTCAGGTTGGCGCTACCAAGAGGCACTTCCCGGCCAGCTGCGTTGCCTCGACCACCCCGAGGACGCGCCGTTGTGACCTCCCCCTTCCCCCACTCCTGGGTCTGCGTCGGCCGCGTGGAGGACCTCCCCTCCCCAAGCTCCTTCCTCCGCGCGCCCCTCACCCGCGCCGGCGTCCTCGTCACCCGCGCCGCGGACCTCACCCTTCGCGCCTTCCATGCAGTCTGCACGCACCGCGGCTCCGCGCTCTTCGACCCCTCCGCCCCCGAAGAAGGCACCTCCGCGCGCGTCACCTGCCCGTACCACCACTTCGAGTTCGAGCTCGATGGCCGCGCCTGCGCGCAGGTTGCCGACCTCTCCCCCGTGCGCATCGACATCGCGCTCGGTTTCATCTTCGTCACGCTCGACGCCGACGCGCCGCCCCTCGACGAGGCCCTCGGCGAATCCCCTCCCTGGCTCGCACGCGCCTGGCTCGGACAGGCCTCGCAGCTCCGGCGCGCACGCCGCGTCGCCTTCGACGTCGCCGCGCGGTGGACCCTCGTCGTCGAGAACTTCCAGGAGTCGCTCCACTTCGCGAGCGTCCACCCCGCGCTCGAGGCGCTCACGCCGTCCGCCCGCGCCGAGACCTGGATGCCAGCCGACAAGGGCCCCTGGCTCGGCGGCATCATGCCCATCGTCGATGGCGCCGAGACCGTCTCGCTCTCAGGCCGCCTCGACGGGCGCCCCTTCCTCGTCCCCGAAGAAGACCGCCGCGTCGTCCACGACGCGATGCGATTCCCCAACCTCCTCACCAGCCTCCAGCCCGACTACCTGCTCACGTTCGTGCTCTTCCCCCTCGGCGAGGGACGAACGCGCGTCGTCGCGTCGACCTACTTCCACGAGGGCGCGCCGCCGGACTCGCACGCGGACGTCCTCGACTTCTGGTCGCGCGTCTACGAGGAGGACCGCCTCGCCTGCGAGCGCCAGGAGCTCGGCCAGGCCTCGCACTCGATGCCTGCACACTACACCGAAGTCGAGGAGGGCGCCGAGGCCTTCGCCAGGATGGTCGCCCCCGAGAAGCTCGTCCGCTCGCCCCGCAGCTCCTCCCGCCTCTGCGGCATCTTCGGGCACCCCTACGCGGATCTCTCGGGGCTCATCGACACCTCGAGCTTCGACACCCTCCACCGCGAGATCACGCGCGGCCTCGCGGTCGTCGACACCTCGTACACGGGCGGCACCCTCAAGTGGATGGGCGTGTGCGCGCCGTGGGTCGAGCGCGACCCGCACCGCGACGCGATGCACGCCATCCAGGCCATGTCGCGCGACGAGGTCGCCGAGCTCGCCTCGCTCGGCGACGACGACGACGACGACGAAGAGCAGGACGGCAGCGACGACGCCCCCGACCTCGACCCCGGCGACCCGCACCTCACCTTC
This sequence comes from Myxococcales bacterium, assembly GCA_025351875.1. Lineage (GTDB taxonomy): Bacteria > Myxococcota_A > Polyangia > Polyangiales > Polyangiaceae > Labilithrix. The sequence goes on from JANXVA010000734.1 coordinate 2,464, forward strand.
GGCGACGAGACCGACCGCCCCTTCACCCCGGCGCAGCAGCGGTTCCTCGAGCAACGCTACGGCGTCTATTTCCCCTGGAAGGTCTGCTACCACCTCCTCGACAACGACCGCTGGGAGGACAAGCACTCCGGCGACGGCAAGGACTTCTCCGACGAAGCGCGCAGCGTCTTCCCCGCCACCGTCGCGTTCGTCGAGTCGCTCCCGTTCGTCGAGATCGGCCGGGTCGTCATCTTCGGGCTGCTCGCCAACGACCACGCCCCCGCGCACCGCGACAGCGAGCCTGGCAAGGCCCTGGCCATCGCCCAGTCGATCAGCTTCGAGCCCAGCCGGGGGGCACCGGGCGCGGCAGATCGCCACAAGCGCTTCACCCTCACCGCCCCCGACGGATCCCACGAGCACCTCGTCAAAGCCCCCATTTACTGGTTCAACGACATGGATTGGCACGGGGTCCACGCCGACCCCTGGTTTCGGTACTCCGTGCGGGTCGACGGCGTGTTCGAGGCCGATTTTCTAGACCGAATCCGCCGGCAGATGCGTCAACGCTGACGCGTGATACGCTTTGCGGAAGGCTCTTCGATGGCTTCGGGCGACATAGAGACGGCCGATCCTGGCCCCGAGGAGAGCGCGAGCGACTCCCGCAAGGATCCGCTGATCGGCACCGTCGTCAACGGGAAGTACCGCGTGCAGTCGACGATCGCTCGCGGCGGCATGGGTCGCATCTACTACGCTACGCAGGTCCCGCTCGAGCGCCCCGTCGCGCTGAAGGTCGTCCAGGGGGACGGCGACCACGAGCATGAGTCGCAGTTCCTGAAGCGCTTCCTCCAGGAGGCGAGCATCCTCGCCCGGCTCCAGCACCCGAACGTGGTGACGCTCTTCGACTACGGCCAGATCGAAGGCGCGCACGTCGAGCAGTACTTCATCGCGATGGAGTTCCTTGCCGGCGAGACGCTCCTCCACCGCTTCAAGACCGTCGGGCGAATGAGCGCGCCGGAGACGCTCCTCCTCGGACGCCAGATCGTGCGCGGCCTGCGTGAGGCGCACAAGCACGGCATCGTTCACCGCGACCTCAAGCCCTCGAACATCATCCTCGTGCCCGAGGGCGACGGCTCGGAGATCGTGAAGCTCGTCGACTTCGGCATCGGCAAGGTCCTCGGGCGCTCGGGCGACAACCAGGACCTCACGCAGGATGGCGTCTTCGTGGGCACGCCGCGCTACATGGCGCCCGAACAGTTCGAAGGGCACGCCTTCCCCGCGAGCGACCTCTACGCGCTCGGGACGATCCTCTTCCAGGCTCTCGCCGGTCGCCTGCCCTTCGCCGGCGCGTCGATGTCCGAGCTGATGGTCGCGAAGCTCGCGCGGCCCGTACCCACGCTCCGCGAGGTCGCTCCGGACGCGGTGGTCCCGGAGAGCCTCGAGAGTCTCCTCATGCACCTCCTCGCGCGCAGGCCCGAGGACCGCCCGACGATGGACCAGCTCCACTCGCACCTCATGGTCTGCGAAGAGGAGGTCTTCGGGACACCGCACAGCATGAGGCGCGGCAACTCGAGCGGACCGCACAGCTTCGGCGGCGGCGCGAGCGCGGCGTACAGCATGCGCCAGACCGGAAGCGGTCCGCAGCTCCCCCCGGTCTCCGGCTCCGTACCGAACGTCGGGGTCGGCGGCGCAAGCATGGCGCGGCACGGAGCTCCCCCGTCGATGACGCCGCACAGCCGCGTGCCGCCGACGATGGTCGCGCCGATCCCGTCCTACGTCTCGCAGCTGACTCCGCGCCCCATCGCAGCGTCGACGATGCCCTCGATGCAGAACGCGCAGCCCTCGCGCGCTCCGGCGATCCTCGGGGTCTTGGGCCTTCTGCTCCTCGGCGTGGTCGGGGGCGGGGCGTACTGGGCCCGCGCACGGAGCTCGTCGACCACCGCGACCACCGCGACCACCGCTGGAACCGCCACCTCCACGAGCACCGGCTCGGGGGTAGCCGCGACTCCCGTCGAGGCGGCCTTCACCCTCACGATCGAGTCGTCGCCCGCCGGAGCCACCGTCACGGAGGGCGAGAACGTGCTCGGCGTGACTCCCCTGCCGGTCGCGATCGACCGCGCGAGCGTCGCCGCGGGGCCGCGCACGTTCGTCCTCACCAAGGAGGGCTTCGCGTCCTCGAAGGTCGTGCAGGGCCCCTCTTACGAGAGCGTTCGATCGGTCGTGTCGCTCGCGCCTGCAGTGCCCCTTGCTCCCGACGGCTCGTCGGCCGTAAAGTCGCATCCTCCGAGCGGAGGAAAGCCGGCTGGCCCAGCCTCCGGCACCCCTCCCGCCAGGCCTCCGGCAACTGCCGCGGGACCGGCGACAGGGCCCGGGACCGACATTCGACTGAAACGCTGAGCTGACCGCTCAATTACAACCAGGGGAGACGTTGCTCGACCGCACGCGTCCGTTGCTCACGAGAGCCATTCTCGTCGCGCTGCTCTTCGCCTTCGTCTCGATGGCACTGCCCGGGTCCGCGCGCGCGGACGACGTGGCCG
>JANXVA010000793.1 GCA_025351875.1 Myxococcales bacterium
CGCGGGGCGGGCCGGGGGGTGGTCGGGGAGAGTCCGTGCCCGTCACGGCAGGGCCGTCGTCCTCCATCGGGAGCAGGGCGAGACGGTCGGAGTGGTCGAAGCTGCGCTGTCGGCAGGTGAACCCGAAGAGGAGCACCGAGCTGACGACCAACAGGAGGCTGACGAAGACCTGCAGAATCAGGATGTCCATGGGGCCTTCCCTCCTTCACCGGCGCGCCTTCGCGGACCCCTTTGGCGCGTGAGCTGCGCCGTCGTCGCGAGCACCGTGGTGAGCGAGCTGATGGGCATCAGGATGGCGCACCAGAGCGGGGTCATGCGGCCGGCGAGCGCCAGCGTGACGGTGATCACGTTGTAGAAGACGGCGATCGCGAGGTTGTTGCGCACGACGCGCGCGAGCCGCTTGCTCATGTGGAGCGCGGCGCGCACCGGGCCCAGGCCCGGCGAGACGAAATAGAAGTCGCAGCGTGCGGCCATGAAGGGCCGGTCGATCGCGGGGGTCCCCGCGCAGTACGCCTCTTCGGCCACGAGGCTGTCGTTGATGCCGTCGCCGACGAAGAGCGTCTTCTTCCTGTCACTGGCGACGAGCTCTCGGAGCCACGCGGCCTTGCCCTCGGGGGTGCGTGCGCCGAACGCGCGCCGCCCGTCGATGCCGCACTCCTCGGCCATCTTGCGCGTCGCGTCGGGGGAGTCGCCGGAGAGGACCCAGCACTCGTAGCCCTCGCGCCCGAGGCTCTTCACCTCGTCGAGCGCGCCCGGTCGAGCCTCCTCGCCGGTCCGCACGGCGGCGACGACGCGGCCGCTCCTGGCGAGCACGACGTCTGCGGTCTCGCTCTCGTCGTTGCACGCCCAGGCAGCGGCGCCCATCCTCCACTCGCCGGTCTCGAGGCCCTTGCCTGCGAACTCGCGCACGTCGCGCTTCGAATCGAAGCCGCCACGCGCGCCCATGCCCTCGAGGCACGTCACGATCGCGCGGCTCTTGGGGTGCGAGCTCCGGACGGCGAGGTCGTAAGCCATCGCGCGCTCCTCGTCGCCAAGCGCGAGGAGCACCTCGGGGTTCCGGACCACGAGCAGGCCGGTGGTCAGCGTTCCGGTCTTGTCGAACACGACGCGCTCGATCTCCGCGGCGCGGTCGAGGAAGCCCGGTGTGCGCACGAAGAGCCCCACCCTTCGCAAGCGAGCCTGCGCGAGCTCGTAGGCGAGCGGTACGGCGATGCCGAACGCGCAGGGGCAGGTCACGATCAGCACGCCGGCAACGACGTCGAGCGTGCGCGCCAGATCGTGCGTGACGAGGATCCACCCAGTAAATCCGCTGGCCGCGAGGACGAGGACCGAAGCGACGTAGATGCTCGTGAGGCGCTTCCACCAGGGCGTCGAGCGCGCGAGCTCGTCCTCGCGACGAGTCGAGGTGCGGAGGAGCGAGACGACTGCCGAGGCGTCGAACGCGGCGACCGTGCGCATCGTCGCCGCGCGCGTGTCCTGACAGAACGCCCCCGCGGGGACGAGGTCGCCTGGCGAGAAGGTCCGCGGCGCGCTCTCCCCGTTGATCCAGTCGAGGGAGAAGACGGACTCCTGGTCGCCGAGCAGCTGGCACTCGACGGGCACGAGGTCCTGGTGGCCGACGAGGAGGGTGTCGCCCTCGGCGATCTCCATGCAGCGAATCAGCGCGACGTCGTTTCCGGTGATCCGTCGGGTGTAGAGGCCCTCGGCGCCCTCGCTCGCGAGCAGGTACGCGCGGTTCTTCGCGAGGACGCGCTCCTGGAGGAAGCGCCCGACCAGCATGAGCGCGATGAAGACGTTGAGCGTGTCGAAGTACGAGGTCGTGCCGCCCCGCGTGAGGTACGTGTACGTCGAGCTCGTGAACACGAGCGCGATGCCGAGCGCGATCGGGAGATCGAGGTGCAAGACCCGGCGGCGGAGTGCGGCCCACGCGGAGCGGAAGAAGACCGTCCCGCCGACGAGCACGCTGACGAAGGAGAGGCCGAAGTCGAGCGCGTGGAAGAGCCGGAGGAGACGGCCCTCCGGCAGTCCGCAGTAGACCGCGAACCCGAAGATCATCGTGTTCATCGCGATCGCGATGCACAGGCCCATGCGCCAGAGCAGATCCGAGGTCGCGGTACGGTCGGCGTTCGCCTTGAGCGGGGGCCCGAAGCGGTACCCGAACGCCTCGATGTCGTTCACGTACTGCGTGAGCGCGAAATCAGGGCCGATCGTGAGCTCGACGGAGCCGACCGAGGGATTGACGAGGATGCCGGCGCTGCTCGGTGCCCGGCGGAAGATCTCGTCGAGCAGCCACACGCACGCAGAGCAATGGAGGCCCTGCACGTCGAGGGTGACGCGCGTGAGGCCCGGGGGCTGCGCGGCGAGGCGAAGCGCGATCGGCTCGAGCCACTTGTGCTCGGTGGACGCCGGGGCGACGGGGTGCCCCTCGCCGCCACCGAGGTCGTAGTAGCGAGAGAGGCCGGCGTCGGCGAGCAGCGCGTGCACCGCCTCGCAGCCGCGGCAGCAGAAGGAGGTGGTCGTGCCGATCGCGAGCGGGAGCCGGCAGTGGAGGCACGTCGCTTCGCGAGCGCTCTCCTTCGTGCTGACGACGGGCGCAGGACTGGAGGCTGAAACGGCGGCGACCATGCGTGGCGGATCGCCCCATCGCAAGTCGCGTTCCAGCCCGATTTGGGGCGAAATCCGGGCGTTGGCGACCTCGGGCGCGCGCGCTCTGCGCGTCCTCGCAGAAATTGCACCGCGAGCTCAGCGACCGAGATCGAGCGATCGCTCCGACACGAGCTCGAGCCGTCGGCGGAGACGCTTCACCGCGGGTGGTCCCGGCTTGTGAGTCATGAATCGATTCTCCTATCCTCGCTGCTTCGCGCTGACCCTGCTCGCTCCGCTTCGCCGCGCAAAGCTTCGCGAGGAACGCCGCTTCGCGGCAGCGCCCTCGACCCGGCCCTTCACGCCGAGGAGCATTCGTCGGTCCATCGCGAAGCCGACCGGCTCCATCACCGCCGCGCCGAAGCTGAGGCGAGTCGCGATGTCGTCTGACGTCGCGCAGCGGTAGCGACTGATGAGGCGCGAGCGCCTGTCACCGATCGGCTCGAGAAAGAAGAGCCACGTCGCGTCTGCCCAGGGCTTTCCCTCCCGCTGGGCGTTCGCGTCCATCGGCGTGTGGGCGACGAAAAATCGGCCTCGTTCGAGCGCCGCGATCTCCAGCGCAGGCATCTTCGGGTGGAGCCGGAGCGTGTCTCCGGTGTGGATTGCCCAGTCCGAATGGATGCTCTCCGCGTTGCGCACGCCGCACCCCGCGACGTTCTCGAGCCACTGATAGCTGTAGAAGCCTCCGCGGTCCGCGCCGAGCTGCGCGACCCACGGCCAGACCTCTTCGGCCGGAGCATCGATCTCGACGCCGTGGGTCCAGCTCCATCGCGGTGAAGCGACGATGTCGTCGCCGGGGTAGGCGCGATCGACGAGCTCGGGGACCAGCCCCCAGTGGTTCCGCTCGCCACGCATGAACGGGGTGAGGAAGGCGGCCGCCATGATCGACGCACCACCGATGCCCTCGAGCACGTCGCGCCAGTCGTCCTTCGGAAGGCGCCCTTCGACACGTGCCGCGAGGTGCCGCAGCTGCGCGGACTGCATGAGGTTGTGCACCGGGCGGATCCATTCGGCGTGAAAACGTCCGGTCCGCGGGAACGCCGCGCGCCCGCGCACGTGCAGCCGCGTCGAGCGCTCGTCGAGCGCCTCGAGGACGAAGGCCCAGGTTGCATGCCAGTAGTGCTCGGGCCGCGCGGCGCTGAACGCGCGCTGCCTCTTCGCGTCGGCATCGTAGAGCCCGCCGAGCACGAGCGCTCGATCGCGGTCGATCGCGAGGACCTCGAAGCCATCCTCTCCGTCCGGCGTCGCGGGGAGCACCTCTCCGACCGCGAGGTCTTGCAGCTCCCGATGGACCTCGCGGGCGCTGCGCACGAGGTCGTTGTCGAGGGCGTCGATGCTGTAGAAGCCCCCACGCCTGCAGCCCATCTGCACGAGCCAGGGCCAGATCGCCGCGGGAGTCGCCGCGATCGTGATGCCCTGGGTGATCTGCTCCGTCGCGTCGGGAAGGAACGTGTCGCCCGGCAGCGCGCGCGTCTCCTCGTGCGACTCCGGTGTGCCGAGGCGGCGCGAGAGCGTGGCGAGCAGCGACCGCCGGATGAAGTGCGAGCCGGGCCCGATGAGCGCGAAGTAGCGGCGGAACTTCGACCACGAGTCGGGGTCGGTCGCATCGACGCGAACCTCGAGGAAGAGGCGCGTGTCGCTATCGCCGAGGGGGGTGACGCGGAGCGACCATGCCACCTTCACGAAGCCAGGCTCTCGGAAGGTGCGAAACTCCTCCGCGTCGCGGAGGTGGACGAACGGAATCTCCAGATGCCACGCTTTGCCGATCGCGCCGATGACGACCTCGCGCCCCTCTTCCTCCGCGAGCACCTGGAAGCCCGGCCGCTCCGTCGAGGACTTCATGTCGTCGATGCAGAGCGTGAGCTGAGGGACCTTGCGCAGGGCGATGCGCTCCGGAAGCGTGCGCATGGCGAAGAGCGCGTGCACGAGCGGCGACTCGCCGAGGTTACCGTGCCTGACGAGCTCCCAGACCCGCGAGGGCGTCGCGGCGAGATCGATCTCATCCGTCTCGACGAGAGCAGGGGTGGGAATGACGCGGTCGAGCGAAGTCATGACGAGCGTTGACTGATGGCGCGACGCGCGGCGCGCGGCGCGGGCGCTGCGGCGGTCGGAACGACGGCGGCGACGATGCGGAGCGCGTCCGTCGCCGTGAAGATGCCCGCCACACGGCCGCGCTCCATGATCACGGCGCATCCGTACCGCTTGCGCGCCATCTGCCGCGCCACGGTCGCCACCGGGGTCTCGGGCGAGACGGCATAGGTGTCCGTGGTCATCGCGTCCTCGACGAGGTCTTTGTCGATGTCGACGCCGCGGAGCGTCTCGAGCAAGAGAAGGTCGCGCTGGCTCAGGATCCCGACGAGATCACCGTGCTCGAGCACGGGAAGGTGCCGGATGTCGTGCGAGCGCATCAGCCGGTGCGCCGTCGCCAAGGTTTCCTGGCGGCCGACCGTCACGGGCTGCGGCGTCATGATCGCGCCCACGCTCCACGGATCCGGCGTTGCGACCTTGGCTCGAGTGGTCTTCATCGGCGTCTTGCCTCCGCTTGCTGCACCTGGCTTCACGGCCGAGGGTCGAGCAAGGCGCGCGCCATCGTCGGCGCGTCGATCCCGCGCGCGATATGTCGCGGGTGAGCCGTCGAGGTGCAGCGCGTTCGTAGGTGCGCAGATTCGGCGTGTCAGTCGCCGTCGTCGAACGCGGCGGCCGAGCTGCAATCGACCTCGAGCAGCTGCGGATTCATGATGTCGCGGACGGTGAGGCTCATGGCTCAGCGTGAGACCGGCCCCTTGTCCTGCTTTTCCTTCCCCACGAGCCCGTACTCGTGGAGTCGGTACTGGATGGTACGCACGCTGATGTCGAGGAGCTCGGCGGCCTTCGCGGTCGAGCCACCGGTCGCCTCGAGCGTCGCGAGGATCGCCCAGCGCTCCACCTCCGCCATCGTCGAGCCGGGGACGCGCACCGGGCCCTTCATGGGCTGCGCGGCCTCGAAGGGGAGGTCGTCCGCCTCGATGCGTGAGCCCTCGCAGAGCACGACGGCTCGCTCGATCGCGTTCTCGAGCTCGCGGACGTTGCCGGGCCACCGATGCGCGAGGACCTTGGTGCGCGCGTCCTCGGAGAGCTCCTCGACGGGCTTCTTGTTGTCCTCTGCGAAGCGCCGCAAGAAGGCATTCGCGAGGACGAGCACGTCGCTCCCGCGCAGGCGTAGCGGCGGCATGTCGAGGTGCACGACGTTGAGTCGATAGTAGAGGTCTTCGCGGAATCGTCCCTCGTGGACCTCGGTGATGAGGTCACGGTTGGTCGCGGCGACGACGCGGACGTCGACGCTGATCGTGTCGTTGCCGCCGACGCGCTCGAGCTGTCGCTCCTGGAGGACGCGAAGGAGCTTCGTCTGGACCAGCGGTGAGATCTCGCCGATTTCGTCGAGGAACAGTGTTCCTCCCTGCGCTTGCTCGAAGCGACCGATGCGGCGCTTGTCGGCGCCGGTGAACGAGCCCTTCTCGTGTCCGAACATCTCGCTCTCGAGGAGCGCCTCGGGGACGGCGGCGCAGTGCAGCGAGACGAACGGCTGCTTCGCGCGTGGGCTGAGCGCGTGGATCGCCCTCGCGAGCTCGCCCTTGCCCGTGCCGCTCTCACCCGTGATGAGCACCGTCGCGCGCGATGCAGCGACCTGACGCGCGACGCGATAGACCTTCTGCATCGCCGGGCTCGCGCCGATGAGGCCCTGGAGCCCTTCGGCGTCGCGCTCGCGGAGCTGTCGCCGAAGGTTCTCTGCCTCGACGCGGAGAGCGCGCCGCTCGCGCGCGCGCTCGATCGCGACCAGCAGCGCCTCGAAGTCGATCGGCTTGGTCAGATAGTCGGAAGCGCCCGCGCGCATCGCAGCCACGGCCGACGACACCTCGCCGAACGCGGTCGCGACGATCACCGGTAGATCACGATCGTACTCGCGGAGCTTTGCGAGCAGCGTCATGCCATCCATCTCGGGCATCTTCAGGTCCGTGACGACGACCTCGGGCGGGTGCTCCGCCGCGACCGCCAGCGCGTCCTTGCCGTCCTTTGCCGTATCCACCACGTAGCCGGACTGACGTAGGAGCTTCTCGAGGCCGCTCCGCGCGCTCGCCTCGTCGTCTACCACCAGGATGCGAATGTCGTTCATGGACTCTCCCCGTCGAACCCGGTGCTGTCGTTGCCCATCGGAATCGTGAAACCGAAGGACGTTCTCCCGGGCTGGGACTCTACGCCCATACTCCCTCCGTGGTCCGTCACGATCCGGTGGGTGATCGCGAGCCCTAGGCCCGTCCCCGACGGCTTCGTCGAGAAGAAAGCGTCGAAGACAGGCGCCTCCGGGCTGGGGAGACCAGGGCCGTCATCCTCGATCTCGATACGCACATGCCTGGGATGGCGCCTCGCGCGCAGCACGACGCGCCCGCTCCCCGCGGGCTGGAGGGCCTCGATCGCGTTCTGGACGATGTTGAGGAGCACCTGCTGGACCTTGCCGGTGTCCGCGAAGATCACGAGCTCCTGCGGAGGCACGTCGACCTCGACGGTGATGCCCGCGGCGCTGGCCTCGGCGGCCGTGAGCTCGAGGACGCGGCCGAAGAGCCACTGGACGGCGACGCGCTTCTTCACGAGCGCGGTCGGGCGTGCGAAGTCGAGGAACTCCGAGACGAGGCGGGCGAGCCGTTTGATCTCGTCTGCGACGACACCGGCGGCTTCGAGCATGTCGGGCTCGGGGAGCTTCTTCTCGAGCGCGCGCTGGAGGAACGCGACGTGCAGCTGTGCGCCGTTCAGTGGATTGCGGATCTCGTGCGCGAGCCCCGCCGCAAGCGTGCCCAGCGCGGCGAGCTTTTCGTTCTGGCGAAGCTGCCGCGAAACGGCGTGCGACTCGGTGACATCGGTGCCAATCGCAAAGAGGACGACGTCGTTCGTCGCTCCGTCCTCGACTCGCGTGAAGGACCACCGCATGTCGCGGACCTTGCCGGACCGGGTGATGAGCAAGCCGTCCTCGGTGACGTGCTTCGGCGCGCCCGCGAGGAGCGACTCGATCAGGGCAGCGTCGTGCGGACGTGCATCCGGCGGTACGATCGAGTCGACGAACGCGAGCCCGTAGACGTCCTCGAGCGCGCGGCCCGTGGTCGTCCGTGCGGCGCGATTGAAGAGACGAATGAGCCCCTGCGCGTCTACTCCGACGACCAGGTTGGGGACTGCGTCGATCGCGACCTGATAGAGCTCGAGCGCCCGCGCGAGATCGGTCCGCAACGACAGCGCCTCGACCTCGTCGCGCCGCCGGGATTGCGCGGTGAGGTCGTCGCGGTAGCTCTCGACCATGATGGCGAGCTCGAGGTCGAGGATCCGCGAGAGGGCGAAGCGAAACTTCTCCGCGCCGGCGCCGAGCGTCTTCTGGGCGACAGCGTCGAGCGCAACGCGCAGCAGCGCCATCGCCGTGAACATGTAGTGCTGAGGCAGTCCGACCCGGACATGAACGCGACCGATCTTGCGGGTCTCCTCGTAGTACGCCTCGTCGTAGGTGCCGGAGAGGATGCGGTCCATCCAGGTGACCATCGACCGCTGCAGGCGCTCGATCTGCGCCTCCCCGGTGAAGACGGCGTGCGCCTCCTCGTGCTCGCGGATGCGCTCGTAGAACTCGCGCGCGATGCGAACGAAATGTGGCCGAGCGGCGGGCAGGAGCTCGAGCAGCGCGCGCGCGTCGTCGGCGTCGAAGCGGACGTACCGCTTCAGCTCCTCGAACCGGGTCTCCACGCGGGAGGCTAGATCGCGGTCAGCCATGGTCTCGTCGTGCTCGTTCTGCGCGGGTTCGCGCAACTCTTGCGTCTCATGGGGTCTTCACCGAGCCGAGCGCAGCCCCGAGGCGCTTCAGCAAGTCGGGGTAATCGAGCGGTTTGGTGAGCACGTGTACGGGGTGATCGAGCGGATCGACGGCGTTGGCAAAGGAGTTCGGGTAGCCGGTGACGACGAAGAGGGCCACCGCCGGCCGGCGTGAGCGAGCATACCTCCCCACCGCCAGGCCGTCCGCGTGCGGAAGGTGAAAATCCGTCACCACGGCGTGCGGTATGGGGTTGCGTGTGAGCCGGGCGAGCGCTGCGGCGCCGTCGTGCGTCACCTCCGCCTCGTATCCGTCAGCGCGAAGGAGACGCGCGAGCAGGGACGCACTCCGCGCGTCGTCGTCGACGACGAGCACGAGCGGGCGAACGCTCAGCGGGGCGTCCACGGTTGGAGGGGGGGGCGGCGAGGTCACGGCTCGTGTTGCGCGACATTCAAGGCACGTGCCGGGTCGCGGGAATGCGGCGGCCGCCCTCGCGCACAAAGGAGGATCTTCGCGCCGCGCTTGCAGCCTCGCGCAAGAGCTGCGCTGTCCCCACCGCAGAACGCGCGGATTCGGCGCCGGAAAGAGTGGCCCGTCGCTTGCTGAACGGGAGCTCGTCATGGAGACGCACATGTCATCGAAGGCTGCTCTTCTGGTCTCGCTCGTCGCGCTCGCGGCGGCCTGCACGACTACGCAGACGACCGCCCCGACCCTCACGAAGGGTGAGGCCCCACGCGGCTGCGCGCTCGGCGTGTCCGGCGCCACCGTCGCCGCCGAGGACACCCCCGACGGCATCGCGCTCAGCTTCACCTCGAAGGACAGGGCCGCGGAGATGCGGGAGCGCGCCAACGACGCGGCTGCGCAGCACGGCCCCGGCAAGCGCCTCGGCGCAGGTCACGACGGCCGCCACGGTCACGGCGGCGAGCACGGGCTCCAGATGATCCAGGCGCCCACGGCGAAGTCCGCCGCCGACGACATCGACGGCGGCGCACGCATCCGCTTCGTCCCGTCCGACCCCGCTGAGAGAGAGCTGCTGCGCACGAAGCTTCGTGAGCGCGCCACCGCGATGAACGCGGCGACGTGCACGTGAAGAGAGCCTCGACCGAATCTCGGAGGAACTCATGACCCCGCTATCGAACGGCAATGCGCCGGTTCCCGCTGTCTACCTGATCGCGATCGACACGACGTCGGCGGCTGATCACGTCCTCGAGATCGCGTGCGGGCTCGGCAAGGCACTCGGCGGGCCCGCTGAGCTCCACGTTCTCCACGTCATCAGCGTCGCGAACCCAGCGGCCATGATGGGCGCGGCCACGCTCGCGGCGCCGACGGAGGCGCTCGAGGGCGGTCGTGGCATCCTCGACCGCGCGTGCGAGGTCGCCGCCGCCCGGTTCACGGGCCGGATTGCCGGGCACCTGGCGGCGGGCGATCCGTGGCGCGAGATCATCCAGATGGCCTCGAGCCTGCGTGCGGATCTCGTCGTCGTGGGCACGGCTGGCAAGACGGGGCTCGCGCGCATGGCGCTCGGGTCGGTCGCCGAGAGCGTCGTTCGTCACGCCGGTTGCCCCGTCCTCGTGGTGCGCCCGAAGGACTACCACGCGCGCGTCGTCCCCGAGATCGAGCCGCCGTGTCCGGACTGCATCTCCGTGCAGAACGAGACCGCTCGCGCCCAGCTCTGGTGCGCGCGTCACAGCATGCACCACGCTCACGGTCGCCTCCACTACGAGCTACCGAAGAGCTTCGCCGAAGGCACGATGCTCCTTCGTCCCTGAAAGCCCTACGAGGAGCTCACCATGTCGAAACCGATTCCTACCGTTCAGAAGTACATGACGACGTCACCTCACTCGATCGGCGTCGAGCAGCCGCTCTCGCGAGCGCACACGATGATGCACGAGCACGCGATCCGTCATCTTCCGGTCCTCCACGGCGGAAAGCTCGTAGGTCTACTGACCGACCGTGACTTGCACCTCGTCGAATCGCTCGCCGGTGTCGACCCGACGCAGGTGAAGGTCGAGGACGCGATGTCGACGTCCGTCTACTCGGTCGGTCCGGATACGCCGCTCGACGAGGTGGTGTCGACCATGGGCGAGCACAAATATGGCTCGGCCGTCATCATGCAGAACGAGAAGGTCGTCGGGATCTTCACGACCGTCGACGTGTGTCGCGCGCTCGCCGAGCTGCTCCAGACGCGTCTGGCGAAGTGATGACCTGGCGCGGGTGAGAGCCCATCGCGAACGACACTTCAACGACCGCGGCGGCTGGCTGCGCGCGGCGGTTCTCGGCGCCGACGACGGCATCGTCTCGACCGCCAGCCTGATGATCGGTGTGGCGACGGCGTCGGGGACGAAGCCGTCGATGCTCATCGCCGGCATCGCCGGGCTCGTGGCCGGTGCGCTCTCGATGGCCGCCGGCGAGTACGTGTCGGAGAGCTCGCAGCGCGACGCGGAGCAGGCGGACATCCTTCGCGAGCAGCAGGAGCTCGCGAGCGATCCGACAGGCGAGCTCGAGGAGCTCGCGGGCATCTACCGAAAACGCGGCCTCGACGCCGACCTGGCGATGAAGGTCGCCCAGCAGCTGAGCCACGCCGAGAACAAGCTCCACGTGCACATGCGCGAGGAGCTCGGGCTCCACGAGACGAGCCTCGCGCGGCCCATGCAGGCTGCGCTCGTGAGCGCCGCGAGCTTCGCGGCTCTCGCCCTCTTGCCGGTAGTCGCGCTCGTCGTCGCGCCCGCGCCTTTCTGCCTTCTCGCGATCGCCGTCGTGAGCCTCGTGAGCCTCGGCGTGCTCGGGGCGCTCGGGGGTCGGCTCGGAGGCGCACCGATGGGCCGCGCGTCGCTTCGCGTGCTGCTCGGCGGCGGCGCCGCGATGGCCACGACGGCGCTCATCGGGCGCCTCCTCGGCGTCGCCGGCATCGGCTGAAGCGGGACGACGACGTTCTTCGGCCCGTCGTTCGGTTCGGCGACCGCAGGGTCTGCCGTCGCGGCGGGCTCAGCAACGCCGTGCTCTCGCGCGTCGTCGTCGTCACCGCCTCCTTGGTGCACGCGGTGCACGCGGTGCACCGAGGCGCAGGCCATGCGCGATCCCGCCTCGCGTTTTCGAGAGTCGACCATGAGCGCGAGGTGGTTCGTCGATTGCACGAGGGCGGCACCAGGAGCGAGGCGGATGCCGCTTCGCGCAGAGGAGATTGCATTTACATGCGCGCACGAACGATCCTCGGGTCGTCACTCTTGGCCGCGGGACTCGCCGCCACGATCTTCGCTGGCTGCGAGAACAAGCACGAAGCCAAGCAGGACACGCAGGCTACCGGGAGCCTCGGAGCCTCCGCGTCGATCGTGGAGCTCATGAAAGCGCGCGGCCTGAGCGAGGCGGACGTCGAAGGAGCGCTCAAGACGTACGTCCCCAGCGGGAAGATGGATGAGTATTACATCTTCGCGTCGGGCGGACAGTCGGGCAACGTCGACGTCATCGGCGTCCCGTCGATGCGCCTCTTGAAGGTGATCGGCGTCTTCACGCCGGAGTCGTGGCAGGGCTGGGGCTTCGGAGGCGACAGCGACAAGGTCCTCGAAGGCGGCAACCAGGGAACGCACAAGATCCGCTGGGCCGACATGCACCACCCGAATCTCTCGGAGACGAAGGGGGACTACGACGGCAAGTTCCTCTTCGTGAACGACAAGGCGAACGCGCGCGTCGCCGTCGTGGACCTCGCGGACTTCTCCACGAAGCAGATCGTCCCGAACCCGCTCGCCGCGAGCGACCACGGCGGCGCCTTCGTCACCCCCGACACCGACTACGTCATCGAGACGAGCCAGTACCCCGCGCCGCTCGGTCGCGACTACGCGCCGCTCTCGCAGTACAAGGAGAAGTACCGCGGCGTCGCCATCTTCTGGAAGTTCGACCGCAGCAAGGGCCGCATCGACCCCGCGAAGAGCTGGGCGATGGAGCTCCCGCCGTACACGCAGGATCTCGCGGACGCGGGGAAGGTCGACAGCGACGGCTGGGCGTTCATCAACTCGTTCAACACCGAGATGGCCATCGGCGGCACGCTCGACGGAAAGCCACCGATCGAGTCGGGCGCGAGCCAGAACGACATGGACTTCCTGCACGTCATCAACTGGAAGAAGGCCGAGGAGCTCGTCAACGCCGGCAAGACGAAGACGATCGCCGGCATGCGCGTCCTCATGATGGACGTGAGCGGCCCCGAGGGGGTCCTCTCGCTCGTCGGCGAGCCCAAGAGCCCGCACGGCTGCGACGTGACGCCGGACGGCAAGAGCGTCATCGTCGGCGGCAAGCTCGATACGCACACGACCATCTACGACTTCGCGAAGATGAAGACCCTCATCGGCGAGAAGAAGTTCGAGGGGAAGGACCCCTACGGCATCCCGATCATGGCGTTCAAGGAGGCGATCTCCGGGCAGGTCGAGATCGGGCTCGGACCGCTCCACACCGTCTTCGGGGACCACGGTGACGCGTACACCTCGGTGTTCATCGAGAGCGTCGTGGCGAAGTGGTCCTACAAGGACTTCAAGAAGCCGGTCGAGAAGCTGAAGGTCCAGTACAACATCGGCCACATCCTCGCGGCCGAGGGCGACACCGTGAGCCCCGATGGCAAGTACGTCGTCGCGATGAACAAGATGTCGATGGATCGGTTCCTCCCGGTAGGCCCGCTCTATCCGCAGAATTTTCAGCTCATCGACATCACCGGCGACAAGATGCGCAAGCTCTCGGACATGCCGCTGGGCAATGCCGAGCCGCACTACTCGCAGATGATCAAGGCCGACAAGATCAAGCCGGTGAAGGTCTACAAGCCGGGGACGAACGCCATCACCATGGAGCAGGACCCGCTGCGCGCCGAGGGCGGCAAGGAGCGCATCGTCCGCAACGGCACCAAGGTCGAGGTCTTCATGACGGCGATCAGGAGCCACTTCACGCCGGACCAGATCGAGGTCGACGAGGGGGACGACGTCACCATCCACGTGACGAGCCTCGAGTCCGCCGAGGACCAGACGCACGGCTTCACGATCGACATGTACAACATCAACGTCAGCCTCGAGGCCGGCAAGAACGAGAACATCTCGTTCAAGGCCGACATGCCCGGCACCTACCCTATGTACTGCACCGAGTTCTGCTCGGCGCTCCACCTCGAGATGGCTGGCTACTTCCTCGTGAAGCCGAAGCGCAAGTAGTCGGGGCCGGGTGGGCAACGGACCGAGAGAGCAAGCATCATCATGACGGACGCAGCCAAGACCCGGCGCGCAGGCGGGCACGTACATCTCGCGATCGTGGAGGCCGAACCGGCAGCGGTCGCCTCCGCGGGGAAGCCCGCCTGGGACTGGGCGCGCGGCCCGGTCCTCGGCGCAGGAGCCGCGTCCGTCGGGCTCTTCGTCGCGTCGTTCTTCGCGCCGTGGTGGAAATTCTCGCTCTACGCGCCGCAGTACCCGAAGGGGCTCACGCTCGTCATCTCGCTCACGGGGATGGGGGGCGACGTTCAGGAGATCGATCTCTTGAACCACTACATAGGCATGAAGCACCTCGCCGGCGCCGCGCCTGTCGAGCGCCACCTCGCCGGGTATGGCGTGGCGCTGATCGCGGTGCTCACGGTCGTGCTGCTCGCGGTGGCCGGCAAGAAGCTCAACAAGCTCGTCGCGCTCCCGGCCATCGGGTTCCCGGTCGGCTTCCTCGCGGACAGCTTCTATTGGCTCTACACGTTCGGCCATCAGCTCGACCCCAAGGCGCCGCTCCGCATCGGCGCGTTCACTCCGGAGATGTTCGGCAACGGACAGATCGGCCAGTTCGAGACGTTCGCCAGCCCCTCCGCGGGGTTTTGGCTCGCGATCGCGGGAGTGGGCTTCGCGCTGCTCGCGACGTTCCTCCGCTCGCGCGTCTGCGCGCACTGCGCCCATGCCGGGACGTGCGCGGCGGTCTGTCCGCGCCTCATGGTCCTCCCCGAGAGGAAGCCCTCATGAGCGGGCCGGGCATTCGCGCATGCATCGCCGCGATGGTGCTCATCGCCGCGCCCATCGTGGTGTTCGGAGCACGCGTCGCGAGAGCTGCCGGTGCTCCCGAGGCCGCCGCACGCGACACGACGGAGTCCGCGCCCTTGCCTTCGCGCCTCGGGCCTCGCGATCGGGAGCCCGTGGCCGGCGCGGTCGTCGCGCGCACGTTCGAGGAGCTCGCGTCGCTCGTTCGTGACGAGGCCGGGCCTGCCGACATCGAGCTGCTCCCACAGGTCTACCACGGCGATCTCACCGTCAAGCGCGCGGTCGCGATTCGCGGCAGCCGCGGCACGATCCTCGAGGGAACCGGCACCGCGACCGTGGTGACGATCGACGGCAAGGACGTCACCGTCGAGAACGTCTCGGTCCGTCACTCGGGGCGGCGCCACACCTCCGAGGACTCCGGCATCAAGGCGACCGGTGAGCGCGTCCGGGTCGCCGACGTCGACGTGCAGGACGCTCTCTTCGGCGTGTCCCTCGAGGCGTGCAAGCACTGCACGATCGAGCGTGCCCATGTCGTCGGATACGGCGACGACGCCGAGCTCCGCGGTGACGGTATCAAGCTCTGGGAGGCGAACGACTCGGTCGTGCGCGGGTGCGTCGTCGAGCACGCGCGCGATCTCGTGGTCTGGTACACGCGTCGCGCGGTCCTCGAGGACGACGTGGTGACCGGCGGTCGCTACGGCGCGCACTTCATGTACGCGCACGACTCGATCGTCAGGCGCAGCCGGTTCGAGAAGAACGTCGTCGGCATTTTCGTCATGTACAGCATGCGCTTGCGTGTCGAGGACAACGTCCTGGCCGGCGCGCGCGGCGCCGCTGGGATCGGCCTCGGCTTCAAGGACAGCGACGCCGTGCAGGTGAAGGGCAACTGGATCGTCGCGAACACGGTCGGCACCTACCTCGACAACACGCCGCGCACCTCCGCGGACCCCGTGGGCTTCGACGACAACCTCCTCGCACTCAACGACGTCGCGATGCGGCTCAATACGTCGGAGGCCGGGCTCACGTTCAAGGGCAACGATTTTCACCAAAACGCCGTGCTGATCGAGGTCGACGGCGGGAGCGACGCGATGTTCGTCACCATGCGCGGCAACCGCTACTCGGACTACGAGGGCTACGACCTCGACGATGACGGAGTCGGCGACGTCGCGTACGAGGTGAAGGCGCTGTCGAGCGAGCTCACCGAGTCGCGGCCGACGCTGAAGTTCTTCCACGGGACGGCGGCGATGAGCCTCGTCGACGTGGTGGCCCGCGCCATGCCGATGCTCGCGAGCCACAAGCTCCTCGTCGATCCCGCGCCGCTCGCGCGGCGTCCGCGGCTGGTCATGCCAGGGAGGCCTCAGTGATCACGGTTGCGCAGGTGACCAAGAAGTTCGGACGTGTGATGGCTCTCGACGGCGTGACGCTCACGGTGGGAAGCGGCGAGCAGGTCGCCTTCGTCGGCGCCAACGGCTCCGGGAAGACGACGCTCCTGCGCGCGCTGCTCGGTCTCGTTCGTGTCGAGGGTCGCGTGACGATCGGCGGTGTGGACGTCGCGCGCGAGCCCGAGATCGCGCTCCGGAGCGTCGCGTACATCCCGCAGATCGCCCCGCCCATCGAAGCACCGGTCCGCGAGGTCGTGCGTGCCCACGCGGCGCTGCGCGGCAAGGCCGAGGATGCGACCTGGGAGCGCGCGACGCGCCTCGGGCTCGACGTCTCGGCGACGCGCAGCAAGCGCTTCAGCGATCTGTCGGGCGGAATGAAGCAGAAGCTGCTCGCTGCCATGGCTCTCGCCAGCGAGGCGCCGGTGCTCGTCTGCGACGAGCCGACCGCGAATCTCGACGGCGAGGCGCGCGCGAGCTTCTTCGAGCAGCTCTCCGAGCGCCCGAAGACCAGCGTCGTCATCCTCTGCTCGCATCGCATCGAAGAGGTTCGCCAGCTCGTCCGGCGCGTCGTCGAGCTCGGGGACGGGAAGATCGTGCGCGATGCTCCGCTCGAGGATCTCCTGCGCGATCTGCGGGCGTTCCGCGTGGAAATTGCGCTCCGCGACGGCGCACGCGCGGCCGAGGACTTGCTGCGCGCCCGCGGCTTCGAGCCGTGCGGGCCACGACGCTTCGGCGCGAACCTCGCGCAGAGTGAGAAGGTGGCGCTCGTGACGCGCGCGCTCGCCGACATCGGTGAAGACATCGCGGACCTCAGCGTGACGCCCGTTGCGGAGCTCTACACGACGCCTCCCGCGGCCGTCCCGCACCTGAAGGTGGTCGCATGAGTCCCGCGCGAACCGTCTCGCGTCGCAGGGCCTTGGCGCTCCTTGCAGCGGCGCTCGCCGTCGTCGCCTGCAAGCAGAGCGACGTCGCGACGGAGCCGGTCTGGGGCAAGGAGCCCTGCGCTCACTGCAAGATGTTGGTCAGCGACAAGCGCTACGCGGCCCAGCTCGTCGACGAGGCGGGCGAGCACAGGTTCTTCGACGACGTCGGCTGCATGGTCCTCTTCATGGAGGGCAAGAAGCCGACGGAGCGCGCCTGGGCGCGCGAGTCGACCGCCGGCACCTGGCTCGATGCCCGAACCGCGAAATACATGCAAGGTGCACGCACACCGATGGATTTCGGCTTCGAAGCACGCGCCGACGGCGCGATCGCGTTCGAGGCCGTGCGCGTTGCGGTGCTCGAGAAGCGGAGGGCGACCCGATGAACACCAGCATGACAGCCGCGCGCGCGCTCTTCAGGCTCGAGCTCGAAGAGGCGATGCGCTCACGGTGGCTCGCCTTCACCGTCGTCGTCTACGGGCTCGTCTTCAGCGGCTTCGTGTGGTTCGGAATGCGCGAGAGCCGCGTGCTCGGGTTCACCGGGCTGTCTCGGGTCGTGCTCAACGTCGCGAACGCCGTCGTCCTCGCGGTGCCCCTGGTCGCGCTCGTCGCGACGAGCCAGACGATCGTCCGCGCGCGACAGAGCGGGTTCTTCGAGCTGATGCTCTCGCAGCCGGTTCGCCGCGTGGACTGGCTCCTGTCGGTCGTGGCCTCGCGGTTCTTGGTCGTCGTGGGGCCGCTCGTCGTCCTCTTGCTCGTCGCGCTCGTCGCCGGTGGGATTCGCGGTGGTGACGATGCCATGCTGGCGCCCGTCGTCGCGCGGAGCCTCCTCGTCACGACTTCGCTCGGTTGGGCCTTTCTCGGCATCGGCTTCTGGATCTCCGCTCGCGCCCGGACGGCGGAGCGCGCGATGGTCATGGCGCTCGTGGCCTGGCTCTTCGCGGCAGCGCTCCACGACTTCGCGCTCGTGGGTGTGCTGTTGCGTTTTCGTCTCGCTCCCGCGGTGGTGTTCGGGCTCGCGGCCGCGAACCCCGTCGAGGCGGCGCGCATCGCGATCCTCGGCGGCGTCGACCCGGACCTGTCGGTGCTCGGCCCGGTCGGGTTCTGGCTCGCCAACAAGCTGGGCTCGAACCTCACCCTCGCGATCGGCGCGGGCTGGCCCGCGCTCCTCGGCACGTTCGCCATGTGGCGCGCGCACCGACGTCTCGCCACCACCGATCTCGTGGGCTGAGTTTGCCCGCGTGCCATGTCCCAGGGAGTATCGATCATGAAAACGCATCACCTCGCCGTCGCCCTCGCTCTCGCCACGACCTTCGCGCTCGCGTGCAGCAAGAGCGACAACAAGGCCCCGACCGCCACGTCCGCACACGAGCCGGAGCCCGCCAGCACGACGACGCCGTACAGCGGTAAGATCGACATGGACAAGGCGCAGGTCATCTTCAACGAGCGCTGCGCCGCGTGCCACGGCGCCGAAGGGAAGGGGAACGGCCCTGCCTCCGGCGCCCTCAACCCGAAGCCGCGCAACTACACCGACAAGGCCTGGCAAGCGGCCGTGACGGACGAGCAGCTGCGCAAGACGATCACGATGGGCGGCGCCGCCGTCGGCAAGAGCCCCATCATGCCGGCGAGCCCGGATCTCGACGAGAAACCCGAGATCGTCGAGGGCCTCGTGAAGCTGGTCCGCAAGTTCGGCGGGTGATCGGGTCAGCGATCGAGGAGCTCGCGGATGCGTGCGCGCAGGACCGAGTACGTGAACGGCTTCGCGACGAGCGCGACCTCGGCCTCGCTGACGCCGTGCCGGAGCACTGCGTCGTCGGTGTAGCCAGTCGTGTAGAGTACACGTAAATTCGGTCGTGACTCGTGCAGGCGACGCGTGAGCTCCCGACCGCCGAGACGCGGCATCACGACATCGGTCAGCACGAGATCGATCGCCCCCGTGTGGTTGGCTACGACGTCGAGCGCGTCCATCCCGTCGGTGGCCTCGAGGACGTGGTAGCCGTCACGAAGGAGCGCGCGCTTCACGAAGCGGCGCAGGGCCTCCTCGTCCTCGACGACGAGGATCGTCTCGCTGCCGCCCTTCACGAGCGCAGGGCTCCCGGCGGCAGGGGCGAGGGTCGCGCCCTTCGCGAGGAGCGCGGGGATGTAGAGCCGGAACGTCGAGCCCGTGCCGGTCGCGCTCTCGACGAGGACGTGGCCGCCGCTCTGCGAAACGATCCCGTGCACGACGGCCAGCCCGAGCCCCGTGCCTCGTCCGACCCCCTTCGTGGTGAAGAAGGGCTCGAAGAGGCGGGCCCTCACCTCCGGGCTCATGCCCGTCCCGCTGTCGGTCACCTCGACGAGGACGTGCGGCACGGCGGGTCCCGTGGTGAGCGAGAGTGACGCGAACTCCACGGCCGTCACGTTGCGCGTCTCGAGGAGGAGCCGCCCGCCTTGCGGCATCGCGTCTCGTGCGTTGACCGCGAGGTTGATGAAGACCTGCGACCACTGCCCCTTGTCGACGCGCACCGGCAAGAGATCCTCGGCGAACCGGGTCGTCAACACCACATCCTCGCCGAGCAGCCGGCTCAGCAGGCGGTGGGCGTCAGCCACCACGTCGTTCATCCTCACGATCTGCGGCTCGACGATCTCCTTGCGACTGAAGGCGAGGAGCTGGCGCGTCAGTCCGGCCGCGCGCTCGCTCGCGTGCCGGATTTCCTCGAGGAGCTCCGCGGAGTCCGTATCGAGGTCGGGCTTCTCGAGGAGGAGGCTCGTCGACCCTCCGATCACCGTGAGCCAGTTGTTGAAGTCGTGGGCGACGCCGCCGGCGAGGCTTCCGATCGACTCGAGCTTCTGGGACTGCCGTAGCTGCATTTCGAGGGCGCGCCGCTCCGTCACGTCTTGCGCGACGCCGGCGACGCCGATCACCGCTCCCGTCTGGTCCCGCACGGGGAAGGCCTTGTCGTGGACCCACCGCGTCGTGCCGTCGGTGTGCAGGACGCGGTACTCCTCGTCGTACTTGCCCGCCGCCTGCCTCTCGAGCGCGGCGCGCACCGTCGCGCGATCATCGGGGTGGACGGCCTCGAGCCATCCCGAAGGATCGTCGATGAGGCTCTGGCACGTTCGACCCCAGATCTTCTCGTAGCCCGGGCTGATGTAGACGATGCGCTGCTTGGCGACGTCCGTGAGCCAGAAGACCTCCTGGATGCTCTCCGCGAGCTGCTTGAAGCGCGCGTTGCTCTCCTCGAGGTCACGCTCGGCAGCGCGCCGTGCAGTGACGTCGTGGAGCGTGCCGTGCCAGGTCGTGCCTCCGTCGGCGTCGGCGCGCGGGGCCGAATGGGCTTCGAGCCAGACCACGCCGCGCTCCGGATGGTGGATCCGGTAGACATGATGCAAGGGAGTCTGGGTCTGCCGTGCATGCTCCACGGCGGCGAGGACGGTGGGAAGATCCTCGGGGTGGACGATCGCGTATCCCGCCTTCGGGTCGGCTGCGAGGGCCGCCGCGCAGACGCCCGTGAGCTCGAAGTAACGAGGGCTGACGAGCGGGAAGGAGACCTGACCGTCGGGTCCGCGTCGGAACGACACGATCACTCCGGGCATCAGCTCGTCGAACGATTCGACGCGCGCCTTCTCCTCGCGAAGCCTCTCCTCGAGCGCCCGCGAGTCGTCGACGTCAGTGAACGCGGCGGTCCAGTGGGTGATGTTGCCGGCGATGTCGCGCAGCGGAGTGACCCGTGCGTGGAACCATCGGTAGATGCCGTCGTGACGCTGCATGCGGGTTTGCGTCGTCCACGGCGCGCCCGATGCGTGGCCCGCGGTCCGCGCCCGGACGACCACCGCGAGATCATCGGAGTGGATCGCGCTCCGCCAGCGCTCTCGCGCCGCCAGGAGATCCTTGCCGAGGTACTCGCGGCCGGCGCGGTTCACGTACTCCGCGTCGCCGGAGGCGGAGAGGATCACGATCAGCTGGTCGAGCGCGTCGACGACCTCATGGAACGGCACGTTGACCGCGCCCTGCACCCCGCTCAGCGGAGCACCCGGCACGCCGTCGTCGCCTGCAATCCCTCCCGGTGGCACGGTCAATCTCCCCCTCGACCAACGACCAACGTAGACCACGCCGTAAGGGTTGCGAAGTGGGAGGGCCGCAACTCTTGCAGTTCGTCACCGCCGCCCTGCCTGGTCCGTCGAGCCCAGCTCGCGGTTGCGCCGCTGGCACGATCACTGCCCCTCGGTGACCGTGCAGAACGAGTCTCCCGTCCTTCCCTTCGCGTATGGCCATCGTCCGCAGGACATCGCCCTCCTCGCGAAGCACAGCTTCCTCGCGCACATTCGTCCCCAGGATCTAGGCGCGTTCGTGGAGCGGCTCGACCAGGTCGCGGTGCCGGCCGGCTCGGACGTCTTCCGGCAGGGGGAGGAGGGCGAGCACATGTATTTCGTCCTGGAGGGCGAGGCGCACATGTGTCGCGGCGCCAGCGAGGTCGCGCGTCTCGGACCGGGCGATCAGTTCGGCGAGGTCGCCATTCTGGGCCCCCGGGCGCGAACCGAGACTGTGCACGCTGACACCGTGCTGCGCCTCGCGCGGCTGTCGCGCTCGCGCTTCGCATCGCTCGGTGACCAGCACCCTCGCGCGGCTCTGCACTTCATGGCAGCGCTTGCCGCAAGCGTCGCTGCCACGATGAACGCGCTCCGCGACGACGCCGGCCTCCTCGCGCGACAGCGATCGCTACCGCGGCGCAGCGTCGTGAACGTGGCCGTCGGCGACGCGCGTATGGATGTAGGCACGGGCACCCTCGCAGGAACCCTCCTCGCGCGCCTCGAGGGAGACGCGCTGGTCGTCGCGGCGACCATCGACCGGAGGGCCGTCTCGCTCGAGACGCCGCTCACCTCGGATGCCACGCTCGAGCCGCTGACCACCGCGAGCTGGGAGGGACGGCGAATCTTCCGGCGCAGCGCTCTGCTGCTCGTGCTCGAAGCGGCCCGGCGGCTGTTCCCGCAGGCGAATCTGACGGTCGGCCCGCGCATCGCGTGGAAGCAGCTCATCCTCACGAAGCCGGAGCTCGCTCCGGAGGCCGTGGCAGCGATCCAGCTCGAGCTCGAGGGGCTCATCGAACGAGCACAGCCGATGCGCGAGGAGCTCTGGGCGATCGAAGAGGCGCGCGCCCAGTTCCTCGCACAAGGGTGGGCAGATACCGCCGCGCTCCTACCCTCGTACCGCGCCGAGACCGTGTCGCTTCTCGCCTGCGGTGGCACCCTCGCCCTGGCCTTTGGTCCGGTGCTGCCCACGGCGGCCGGGCTCCGCCACGTCAGGGTCGAGATGGCAGCGGGCGGCCTCCTCGTCGGGTTCGGTCCGGCGCTCGAGGCCGGCGGCGCCGTCTCGTCGACGACCACGATGGTGCCCGGCATGGACTCCACGACCCCGATGCCCGCGCGGCAGATGGCGCGCGAGCTCGGCGGATGGCTCGGCGCGATGGGCATCACGAGCGTCGGTCGCTTCAACGAGTCGTGCGTCGACGGTCGCGTCGACGAGCTCGTGCGGGTCTCCGAGGGCTTCCACGAGAAGAACATCGGTCGTGTGGCCGACAAAATTGCCGATGGTCGCCTGCGCGTCGTGGCGATCGCGGGGCCGTCGTCGTCCGGCAAGACGACGTTCGTGCGGCGGCTCAAGGTGCAGCTCGAGGTCAATGGCATCGTCCCCGTGCACCTGTCGCTCGACGACTACTACGTCGACCGCGAGAAGACGCCGCGCGACGTCACCGGCGAGCTCGACTTCGAGAGCGTCGATGCGCTCGACCTTCCGCTGCTCCGATCGAACATCGCGCGCCTCGTCGCCGGCGAGCGCGTCCGCGTCGCGCGCTACGAATTTCCCACTGGAAGGAGCCTCCGCGAAGGGGGTGAGGAGATCGCGCTCGGACCCGAGAACGTCCTCCTCGTCGAGGGCCTCCACGCGCTGAACCCAGCGGTCGGAGGCTCGTTGCCGAAGGACACGGCGTTCCGCGTGTTCGTGCATCCGGCGACCGCGCTGCCGCTCGATCGCCTCTCGGCCGTGCTCCCTGACGACGTGAGGCTCCTGCGGCGCATCGTGCGCGACCGACACGGTCGCGGCTACACGGCGCGCGACACGATCGCGCGGTGGCCTTCGGTGCGCCGCGGCGAGGAGAAGCACGTCTTTCCCTTCGCAGTCGAGGCCGACTTCGTGTTCGACACGTCGCTCGTCTACGAGATCGCCGTGATGCGCGTCTTCGCGGAGCGCTATCTGCTCGAGGTGCCGAACGACGATCCGGCCTTCGTCACGGCGCACCGCCTTCGCCAGCTCATCGATCAGTTCGTGCCCATCTATCCCGATCATGTCCCGCGCACGTCGATCCTTCGCGAGTTCATCGGCGGCGGCTTCGACGTCGTGTGAGGCAGGATTACGGGAGACGCAGGCTTTGCGCGTTGCCGCAAGCGGTGCTCCTCGGTCCGGCGGTGAGACGCTCGGCGCCGTGGTGCGGAGGTGGCCGTTCGACGCGCGGCGCGTGGCCGCGCGCTTGCAACGAAGGGGGAGGAGCGACGATTGAGAAGCGGACGAATGAACCCACCGAAAATTCTCCTCGTCCCGACGGACTTCTCGCTCGCTAGCGAGGCTGCCCTCGATCAGGCGATCGGGCTGGCGTCGAGGCTCGGCGCCAAGGTCTACGTGCTCCACGCATACCAGCTCCCCGTCGTCGGGTTTCCGGACGGTGTGCTCGTGCCCACGGCCGAGATCGCGTCGCGCATCGTCACGTGGGCACAGGGTGAGCTCGCGGCGTGCGTGGCAAAGCGGAAGGCGAGCGGTATCGAGATCGTGCCCATCCTGAAGCAAGCCGACCCGCGCGAGGCGGTCCTCGCGGTCGCCGAGGAGGTCTCCGCGGATCTCATCGTGATGGGAACGCACGGGCGGCGTGGCATCGCGCGCGCGTTGATCGGTAGCGTCGCCGAGTCCGTCGTTCGAGCGTCGCCGGTGCCAGTGATGACGGTACACGCCGCCGCGTGAGAGGAGCTCATGAGCGCTACGCGCTCGCGTCAGTGAGGCGGTGCGAGTGCCCAGCCGATCGCGTAACCGACCACCGCGCTGGCCATGCCGATCACGGCGAGCTCCGTTCCGCTGCGCATGCGGCGTCCCGTCGTCACTGAGGCCTTGAAGGCGCCGAGCGCGAAGAGGAGCACGGCGCCGAGCACGAGCGCCGCGATGACGCCCGCGCGCAGGCCGAGAAGAGCAAACGGAACCACGGGCACGATCGAGCCGGCCAGCGCGGCGACTCCGACGACGCCCGCTGAGCGCACGCTCGTCCCGGTGTCGACGGGGACGAGCTCGTGCTCCTCGGCCATCATCACGGCGACCCACACGTCCTTGTTCGCGCAGATCGTCTCCACGACGCGCTCGAGGAGCTCTCCGTCGAAGCCCTTGCGAACGTAGATGGCACGGACCTCCTCCCGCTCGAGCAAAGGCGTCGTCTCGACGTGCCGGTACTCACGCTCGCGCTCGCTGCGGAAGAGATCTCCGCGCGCGACCGACGAGGTGTAACCGACCGCCGCCATCGAGAAGGATTCGGCAAGTCCGGCGGCCATCCCCGCCGCGAAGACGACGCGCGCGTCCGCGCTCGCGGCGGCCACGCCGAGCACGACGCCGAGCGTGTTGACGAGGCCGTCCTGGGCTCCTAGCACCACGTCGGACAGCCAGCGTGAGCGCACGTGCGGATCGCGCTTGTCGTGATGGTTGCGCTGCTCCTCGGCGGAGAGCTCGCGTGTCGTGTCGTCAGGCATCGGCGGCGAGGGCGCTCGCGTCAGCTCTTCGTCGTGTGAGCCGTGACCCAGGCCGCGCGGATCACCGAGGCTGGCTTCCGGCGAGCGCGTCGCGCGAGGAGCTTCTTCGGCTCGACGGCGCTCGAGTCGGTGAACATGCGAACGGCCGGCTTCGGTGATTCGAAGAAGCGCTCAGGGGTGCCTTCGTCCACGAAGCGGCCTTGATCCAGCAGCATCACGCGATCGGCGATCTCGAAGGCCGACGCCATGTCGTGCGTGATGACCATCGAGGTGATGAAGAACTTCTCGCGCATCTCCTCGATGAGCTCGTCGACCTTGCGCGACGAAACGGGGTCGAGGCCCGTGGTCGGTTCGTCGTAGAAGAGGATCTCGGGCTCGACGACGAGCGCCCGCGCAACTCCCAGGCGCTTCGCCATTCCGCCGGAGAGCTCACCCACCAGCTTGTCTCGCGCGTCGGCCAGACCGAGGGCTTCGAGCTTGTTCATGACGCGAGTCTCCACGGCTCGACCGTGGAGACCGAGCTCCTCGCGCAGCGGAAACGCGACGTTGTCGAACACGGAGAGGGAGTCGAGCAGGGCGTCGTTCTGGAAGACGACCGCGAAGCGACGGTGCTCGCGCAGGAGATCGACCTCACCGAGGGCGAGCTGATCGACGCCCGCAATCCGGATGCGTCCGGAGTCTGGGCGCTCGAGGCCGACGAGCTGCCGGAGGAGCGTCGACTTGCCCGCGCCCGAGCCGCCGACGATGACGAGCGTCTCCCCGTGATCGACGTGAAGCGACACGTGGTCGAGCACGACCTTGTCGCCGTAGGTCTTCGTGAGGTCCTCGACGATGACGAGCGGCGCCTCTGGCCGCGCGGCGTCGGAAGGGGCGGAGTCCAGCGGCATGACGAGCCCAGCTCAGCAAACCGCATGCCCGATTCTCGGCGAACTGCACGGTATGCGCGTTGCAACCTCTGCGGCCATGCGCACCTCGCTCACGCTTGCCACGCTCGTTGCAGTCGTCGGCGCATGCGGAGCTCCAGCTCCCACGTCGCCGCCGGCCGCCACGGAGGCTCCCGCACCCAATGCGGCGGCGGGCGCAAGCGGTGCGCCCGCCCAAACTGCTCCCGCTTCGAAGATCGTCGAAGGGCCTCCGCCCGCCGCGCCACGCTGCCGCCTCACGGTGACGGAGACCGACAACTGCCGGCCGAACGACGTCGAGGCGCTCGTCGCGCCCGTTCGCTCGCGCCTCGAGCGCTGCCGCGGCGCCAGCGGAGGCAAGCTCATCGTCCGCGTCCGCAAGGTGCCCGGGGGCAAGCTCGCGTTCGATGTCGCGCCCGGCACCTCGCTCGACCCGACGGAGAGCAAATGCGCGATGGACGCGCTGAACAGCCTCCAGCAGAGCGAGTCTTCGACGGCCTGGACGGGCGGCACATCCATACCGCCTTCCGGCTTCTCCTCGCTCGTCACCGTCGAGTGGTGAAGAGATCGTCGAGGAGATGCGAAGCCTCGCGCCGTGAGCTGACGCGCACGGGTTGCGCGAACGTCGCAACCGCTGCGCTGGGGACGAGCCGAACGCTAGCGCGCGCGGCATTTCGGCCCGTAGAGCGCTACCGCGCCCTGGCCACCGCCTTGCATCGTCCTGCGCGGAAGGGCCAGGCGGAGCCATGACGTTGGAGGCAACCACGAGCGCTCTCACGGCCCCGCGGCCGGTCGCGGATCTCGCCGCCGACCTGCTGCGGCCCGAGGCCTATCCCGCGCCGCACCCCGATCACATCGAGCTACGCGAGACGCACGTGTCTCGCGTGTTCATGACCGAGGGCGAGGTCTTCAAGGTGAAGAAGGCCGTGCGCTTCGGCTTCCTCGACTTCAGCACGCTCGACGCGCGGCGCCGCGCCTGCGAGGCCGAAGTGATCCTCAACTCGCGTCTCGCGGCGGGTACCTATCTCGGCCTCGTACCGGTTCGCCTCGACGACCAGGGGCGACATCACTTCGGGCCGGTGGGCGAGGTGGTCGACTGGGCCGTCCACATGCTGCGGCTCCCCGATGCGCTGCGCGCCGACGAGCGGCTCGTCGCCGGGACACTCACGAAGCGCCACATCGACGCGGTCGCGTCGTCGCTGGCGGATTTTCACGCCCGCGCTCAGTCGGATTCCGCCACCTCCAAGTGGGGCTCGGTCGACGCCATCGTGGAGAACGTCCGCGAGAACTTCGACGAGGTCGACGCGGCGCGCGAGGGCCTCCTCACCGAAGCACAGGCTCGCGAGGTGGAGCGCGGTCAGCTCGACTTCCTGCGCGATCGCGCGCGCATGTTCGAGCGCCGGCGTGAGAACGGGCGCATCCGCGAGGGGCATGGCGATCTCCGTCTCGAGCACCTCTACCTGGACGAAGCGGGGGCCCTCACCATCATCGACTGCATCGAGTTCAATGCGCGCTTTCGCTGCGCGGACGTCTGCGCAGACGTCGCCTTCCTCTCGATGGACCTTGCCGCTCAGGGGCACGTCGAGCTCGCCGAGCGGCTCCTCGCTCGCTACGCGCGCGCCGCCGACGACTTCGACCTCTATGCGCTGGTCGATTTCTACGAAGGCTATCGGGCCTACATCCGGGGCAAGGTCTCGACGCTCTCGGCCCGCGAGACGTCGGGGGCTCTGCGCGACCGGGCTCTCGCCGACGCCCGCCGCCACTTCGCGCTGGCGCTCTCCACGGGGAGGCGCTCGCTGCTCGAGCCGGTCGTCGTCGCGGTCGGAGGGGTGATCGCCTCGGGCAAGAGCACGATCGCTGACGCGCTGGGCGATCGACTCTCCGCGCCCGTCATCGATGCGGACCGCACCCGCAAGCATCTCGTGGGCCTGGCGCCGACGACGCACGACACGTCCGCGGCGTTCGAGGGGCCCTATGCGCTCGCGATGACAGACCGCGTCTACGCCGAGATGATGCTCCGGGCGTCGACGGTGCTCGAGTCGGGGCGGCCAGTGGTGCTCGATGCGTCGTTCCGCACCGAGCAGTTTCGCCGAGCCGCGCGCGACCTCGCGGCCGAGCACGGCGTCCCGTTCCTGATGGTCGACTGTCGCGCCCGTCCCGAGGTCTGTCGGGCACGCCTGGCAAGGCGCGAGCGCGAGACGAGCGTATCGGACGGACGACTCGCGATCTTCGACGCCTTCTGCGCGCGCGTCGAGCCGCCCGCCGAGCTGCCGCCCACGGAGCTCCTCGTGCTCGACACGGAGCGTCCGGTCGAGGGGTCGATGGCCGTCATCGACGAGCGCCTCAGCACCTGGCCGTCCGGGCTCACGTCATGACCGCGTCACGCGTCTCCCATCCGATCCTGCGGCTCGAGGTGCTCGAGGCCGACGGGACTCGCTCCTTCGAGCATCGCGTCTTTTGCCGCCTGCAGCGGTCATCGGTGAAGGTCGAGGACTGCTGCGAGTGCGTGCACTGCGATGCCATCACGGAGGGAACGACGCCGACCGTGGATTGCTCGATCCCCGTGCGCCCGCTCGACGCGAGCGAAGATCCGGCCGGTGAGATCATCGAGGTCGGCACGCTCCTCTGTCGCGGCACGGTTGTCCTCTCGGCGCTCGCTCCGGCGGGCTGCGCCCTTCGCATGCTCACCGAGGAGGATCGTCGGTCCGTCGCGATCGTCGATGCGAGCAACGTCCTCATCGGCCTGGTCCACGAAGCGGGTTTCATGGGTCGGATGGGGCCAGTGCGCTTGGGCGCGGTGACCGCTTCGATGTCCACGGCGGTGGCGGTCCACGAGCGCACCCCCGTGCGCGCGGCGTTGAGGATCCTCGCGGCGAGTCATCTTCGTGAAGCTACGGTGGTCTCGGACGAGGGGGTCCCGATCGGCGTCTTCAGGGACGTCGACGGCCTGGGCTGGCTCGTGGCGGCTCGACGAAAGCCCTGAAAGGGCTCGTTGGCTGAGCGAACCGGCTCAGCCTGGCTTGCCGTCGGGGCGCCGCGCCGTGAGGAGCGGCGCGTAGACCACGACGAAGAGCAGGAAGGCGAGCGTCCACGCGGTGCCGGCCGCGAAGACGAACGTCCGGTACGCGGCCATGTCGAGGAGGGGCCCGGCCACTCGCGTCAGCGCGGCGACGGTCACGAGCACGAAGGAGGCGGTCACCGTTCGCGACGAGACGAGCGCTCGACCCGTGTGCCCGAGCCCGACGCGGGCCATCATCCCGAGCGTCAGCGCGCCGATGGCGCCCACCGTCAGGGCGTGGGTCGCGATCGCCGCCGGGACGGCGCTGGAGAAGGCAGCCGCGGTCCGCATGGCGAGACCCACGGCGATCCACGCATGACCGGCATGCAGGATCCAGAGCAGCGGAGTGCGCGCCGTGTGCCTCGTGCCCCACGTCCACGCGCGAATCACGACGAGCAAAGCCGTGATCCCTGCGGCGGCACCGCCAATCCGCGCGTCCGTCGACAGCACGGTCGAGATCGCCGTCACGACCATCGCGCCGATCGCGGCCTTGTCGAGCGCCGGCCTCCCGTGGACGGTCGCGATCCCGGTGCCGTTCTTCGTGAACATCGGCAGGATGCGTCCCGACACCACGATCATCAGCAACACGATGACGTCCACGGCGAGGAGCAGCGCGCGACGGGTGATCCCGTGGGTCACCCCGAGGGCATCGAGGTGCACGGCGAGGTCCGTCAGCCAGAGCACCGATAGCGCTGCGATCATCACGAAGTTGCGAAAGCTTCGCGTGGCCACGAGCGGCCTCGCGATCGCCACCACCAGAACGGGTACGAACGCGAGGTCGAGCAGCGCCGGGACACCACGGGGCAAGAGGTCCGCCCCTGCCATCGCCGCACGCCCCGCGATCCAGAGCCCGCAGGCTGCCATGAGCGGCCTTCCCACGAGGGTCTCGCGGCCGGTCCAGTTGCCCACCGCGGTGAGCAGGAAGCCGGCGAGCACCGCGAGGCTGAAGCCGAAGATCATCTCGTGCGCGTGCCACGTCATCGCGTCGACGTAGCGCGCTCCGCCGAGCACGCCCGCGAGCGTGAGCATCCAGATCGGAAGGAGCAGCGCCGCGAACGCTCCCGCGAGCAGGAAGAAGGGACGAAACCCCTTCGCCGCCAGCGCGGACGTCGTACGTGCCGGGTCCGGCGGACGACCGAGGAGCGGGAGCGACGATCTCATCATGCGGCACCTTCTTCGTGAGCGTGGTGGGCGTCGTGGGCATCGGCCACCTGGTCGAGGACCAACGCCGGCAGATGCGTCTCGCACGCTGGGTAGAGCTCTCGCTCCTCGAAGCGCACGTGATCAGTCAAGAGGCGTGAGAGCTCGCAGAGCGGTGACGCGTCGCTCGGCGTCGCGGCAACGACGAGCTCCGTCATCCGGGCATGCTCGTCGCGCGTGCGCTTCACGAGCTCGTCGACGCCGCGTCCCTCGAGGGCGCGGAGGAGGATCTCCTCGATGTGGAAGTGCGGGACGATCTCGGTGTCGAAGCGCTCCTGAACGAGCTTCACGACGTCGGAGTCGAGTGCGCCGCGCAGGTCGATCGCGGCGATGAACCGCGCGAGCACCAGCGCATGGTGGTGGTCTCGCGACAATGCGCGCAGTCGAACATCGCGTTTCACGGGCTCCTCGCGCTCGCCGTGGCGACGACGACCGGGAGCGGCGGAGCCGCGGTCGTCATGTCGAAGAGCTTCCGTGCCGCGGGGGTCGGCCTCTCGGCGAGCGCCTCGATGTCCGAAGGACGCGCGACCTGGAAGAGAAGGCGCACGTCGATCGTCGAGCCGGCAGGTGCGCGCGCGACGCGGTAGGTGACCGTGTCGCTGCTCCCGAACGATGCGTCGCCGTCCGTGCCGATCGTCGCTGTGAACGCGGCCCAGCGATTCTTGCGGTCGAAGCCGTCGGGGAGCAGCCGGTTGTCCTTCACGTAGTGGTGCGCGTCGAGCGGGCGATGCGCGGGCTTTCCCGCGGCGTCGACGGGAACCGACTCGTAGATCTGCACCTGGTCTTCGCGATCGACGACGTCGCGGTGCGGAGCGAACGTCGCGGCCTCGAGGTTCGCATTGTCGCGGCCGACGAGACGCCCGTAGGCGTCGCTGCGGCCGGACTCGAAGACGACCTCGCCGCTGGCCGACGTGACCTTCAGGTGCAGCCACGCGCGCCGCGATGGATAGCCGGTCGGGAACTTGTGGCCGGTCAGGTTGGTGACGACCACGCCGACCTCGATGCCGTCACCGGTACGCTTCACGTCGCCGAGCGCGAGGGTCGCGGCGGTGCGGAGGGTCCCCTCCGTCGCGGCCGCCTGCGCCTCGTGCTCGGCGGCCTTCAGCGGCAACCCGATCCACGTGGGGTCGGACGCGGCGAGCTTCGAGAGAAAGCCGTTGCCGCCCGCGAACGTGTGGCGCCAGAAGGGCTTCCGCTTCGCGAGGCCGGCAGGGAAGACGGCGATCGGCGACTCGAGCGGGACGCCCGCTGTGTCGACCGACGGCATGTGGCAGTCCTGGCAGGTCGCTGCCTTCGTGCCGAGCCGTCCCTCGTTCGAGAACGAGGACGCGAGCCACTCGAGGTAGGGCACCTGCTCCGGGAACTCGGGTCCGACGAAGCCGCGGGCGTCGCGGGGGTGCGTCACCACCGTGTGGCACGTCGCGCAGAGCGCGCTCTTCTCGATCTGCGCACCGTAGGTCGGCGTGAAGCTCACGATGGTCCGCATGGGGTCGGTGAGCGGGCTCGCGTAGGGGCCGAAGATCTGCCGTTCCGTACCGACGGTGAAACCTCCCGTGAAGCTCGTCGGCAGTCCCAGGCCCTCGGCCTGGATCTGGTGGCAGAGCGAGCACGCGACGCCTTCACGCGCGAGGTGTCCCGCCTGCGAGACCTCGCTCGTCATCAGCGCGAACGTCGGCGTCGTGTTCCCGGCCTGGAGCGCGATCGCGGCCTCGA
>JANXVA010000023.1 GCA_025351875.1 Myxococcales bacterium
GGGCGCGAGCGCCGAGAGCGCCGCCAACGCCGCTTCCCCCGCGAACGTCACGTCGGCGTCGAAGACCGACGCGAAGTGCGCGAGCGACGCGCGCGCGACGACCTCGAGCGGCGGCACCTCCACCCCGAGCGTCTTCAGCGACGCCACCCCGAGCGCCTGGATCCCGCACGGGACAATCAGGCGAAAGCCCGTGAGGTCGGTCGCGACGTTGAGCGCGAAGCCGTGCATCGTCACCCAGCGCGACAGGCGAACCCCGATGGCGCCGATCTTCGCGAGACGCGGGGACGCTCCGTCAGCGACGATCTCACCGCGAGAGGTCGCGAGCGAGCGCTCCTCGTCCCACGCTTCGGGCGCGCTCTCGTCGACCCATACGCCGACGTACTTCGGGTCTCCGGGCAGCACGCCCGCCGCGACGCCGTGGTCGCGCGCGATCCGGATCATGACCTCGGCGAGATCGCGCACGTACTTCCGCACGTCGCAGCGCTCCGGTTTCAGATCGATGATGGGATACGCGACGAGCTGACCCGGCCCGTGGAACGTCACGTCACCTCCTCGCCCCGTCTCCGACACGGTGACCCCGCGCGCGCGCAAGTCCTCGTCACCGGCGAGGATGTTCTCCTCCTTTGCGCCGCGCCCGAGCGTGACCACGGGATCGTGCTCGAGCAGCAAGATCACGTCCCCGAAGCGCTCGGGCGCATGGATGCGCGCCTCGACGAGCGTCTGCTGGAGCGCATGCGCGCGGTCGTACGCGACGCGCCCGAGCCAGTACGCGGTGATCCTGCGCTTCACGAGGGGCCGCTCACTCAATTTGGTTTCATGATCCGCCGGACCGCGACCGACGTTCCCCAGACGACCGAGTCAGGCGTGACGAGGAGCGACTTGATCGCGGTCTCGCCGGTGACGACGGGCTTCCACGCGCCGCCCGCGGCGGGCGCGCGTTGGATCTGCGCCGCGGTGGCCACGTAGATGTACGAATTGTCGACCGCGAGCGCCTGCACGCCGCTCACGTTACCGAACGGGATCGCCGTCCCACCGCCGGACGGTAATCCGGTGACGGAGCCGTTCGAGGACACCCAGAAGACTCCCTGGTCGTTCGCGGCGAGCAAGACCGGATCGGCGTTCGTAGCGATCGGACCGTTGAGCGGATCACCGCTCAACGCCTGCCAGAAGAGAGCACCCGCCGTCCCGCTGTCCGCGTCGACGCCGAAGAGGAAGAACCTCGACGCATTCGCGGCGAGAAGCGTCGGGGAACCAAGCTGCGCCGCGACGTTCGTCGCCGCGCACGGCGTGTCACATGCGGAGACATGTTGGTTGGCCGCGTCGATCCAGAGTGCCGTTCCGCCCACGAGGAGCAAGCTCGGTGAGATCGGCGCAGGGTACCTGTGCGGCATGACGGCCGCCCCGACGTCGTTACGGGCGAGCGCGTTGTACGTGTCGTCCCCCCACACGATCCACTGCGAATCGACCGCGAGCGCGCTGATGTTCCCGGTCGCGACCTGGGTGGTACCGCAATCCGTGAGGGACGCGCGCACGATCCGCGTGCCACCTTCGATCCAGAAGAGAGACTCACCGTTGGTCCCGAGCTTCGTGGCCGCGCTCGTCGTCGCCGCGACGAGCGTGGGCGACGTCCCCAGGACGCACGCGGAGGCGTCGACGTTCACCGGTGCGTCGGGCACCGCGGTATCGGCGGCGGCCGCGTCGATCGCCGCCGCCTCCGAGGTGGCCGCGTCTGCCGAGCCGGTCTCCGCTTCGCTGAACGAGCTACAAGCCGAGGCGACTTCGGCGCCGCCGATCGCGACGCACAGGAACCCGACAATCGCGAGGGGGCGCATGAGGCCGAACGATAGCGCCGAGCGCCCGCGCACGACGCACCTTTCTGGAGCGAGCTTCAGCGCGAGTGATAGTTCGGCGCTTCTTCCGTGATGATCACATCGTGGACGTGACTCTCGCGGAGGCCCTGCGATGTGGCCCGGATGAACTTCGCCGTCGAGCGCAGCTCCTTGATCGTCTTCGAGCCCGTGTAGCCCATGCCGGAGCGAAGACCGCCGACGAGCTGGTGCAAGATCGACGCGAGCGAACCGCGGTGCGGGACGCGACCCTCGATGCCCTCGGGCACGAGCTTCTCGTCCGCTGTGCCGCCCTGGCCATAGCGATCCTTGCTGCCCTTCTTCATCGCCCCGAGCGAGCCCATGCCGCGATAGACCTTGTAGCTTCGGCCCTGGAAGAGGACGAGATCGCCGGGGGACTCGTCGGTCCCCGCGAAGAGCGAGCCGATCATCACGGCGGCTGCTCCGGCGGCGATCGCCTTGGTGACGTCGCCTGAGTGCTTCACGCCGCCGTCGGCGATGATGGGCACGCCGTGGCGATCGCCTACCTTTGCGCAGTCGCTGACGGCGGTGATCTGCGGGACGCCGATGCCCGCGACGACGCGCGTGGTGCAGATGCTCCCCGGGCCGATGCCGACCTTCACGCCGTCCGCGCCGGCGTCGATGAGCGCCTCGGTCGCGTCGGCGGTGGCGACGTTGCCCGCGATGATGGGCACGTTCGGGTACGCCTTCTTCATCGCGCGGACGGCGTCGAGGACACCCTTCGAGTGGCCGTGCGCGGTATCGATCACGATGACGTCGACGCCGGCGGCGACGAGAGCGGCGGCGCGCTCCTCGCGGTCGGGCCCGGGGCCGATGGCGGCGCCGACGCGAAGGCGGCCCTTTTCGTCCTTCGAAGCGAGCGGATTGCGATCGGCCTGGAGGATGTCCTTGATGGTCACGAGCCCGACGAGCTTGCCGCCTTCGACGACCAGCAGCTTCTCGATGCGGTGCTTGTGGAGGAGCTGCTTCGCCTCGTCGGCGGCGACGCCCGGCGAGACCGTGACGAGCTCCTTCGTCATCAGCGCGCTGACGGGCTGGTCGAGGTTGCGCTCGAAGCGGATGTCACGCGCGGTGAGGATGCCGACGGGGCGATCGCCCTCCACGACGGGGACGCCGGAGATGTCGTGCTCGCGCATGATGCCGAGCGCCTCGCGCAGCGACTGGCTCGGCCGCACCGTGACGGGCGCGAGCACCATGCCGCTCTCGGCGCGCTTCACGCGCTCGACCTCACGTGCTTGATCGGCCGGCGCGAGGTTCTTGTGCAGGATGCCGATGCCGCCCTCGCGCGCCATGCAGATCGCGGCCCGGTGCTCGGTCACCGAGTCCATGGCCGCGCTCACGAACGGAGTGTTGAGGTCCAGCCCACGGCAGAGCCTGGTCTTGATGTCGACGTCGCGCGGCAAGACCTCGCTGTATGCGGGGATCAGAAGCACGTCGTCGAAGGTCAGGCATTCACGAAGCTGGTCGTCGATCATCGCGGAAGGCCTCCCTGCGCGGTGCGCAGCGACCGTCCGAGTAGCGCGCGCGCGCCCCAAAGGGAAGCGACGGCGGCCCGCGATGGCCCCCGCACCCATGAAGAAACGGGCGCTTTAGGCAGCGAAACGCCGAATTTGACGCCGGCCGAGCGCTCGACCATACGGTCGGGATGCGCCTCGCCCTCGTGTTCCCCGCGGCCCTCACACTGCTCGCGATCGCATGCAGCGGAAGCGACTCGTCGGCGCCGACCGCGTCGTCGGCGAACGACGCCGGCACGCCGGTCGCCACGTTGCCCGAGGGAGGCGGCGGCAGCGATGGCGGCGGCAGCGACGGCGCGACCGGCTCGGACGCGAACCCGGGCACGGCGGGCGATCCCGACGCGGACGGCCCGTTCGCGACCGCCGAGAAGAACGCGACCGCCACGGTCGCGTCGACAGGCGACATGGTCGCCGTGCATGCCGTTTACCCGACGGCGGCAGGCCCCTTCCCCGTCATCGTGATCGGCCACGGCTTCCAGCTCGCGCCGGCGCAGTACTACAGCTACGCGAAGCACCTCGCGTCGTTCGGCTACGTCGCGATGACCGTCGACTTTCCGACCAGCTTCGCCGGGAACGACAACCCGAAGGAGGCGAAGGACATGCTCGGCGGCGTCGCCTGGGCGAAGGCCGACGCGACGCTCGGCCCCAAGGTCGACGAGAACGTCGTCGGCATGACTGGCCACTCGCTCGGCGGAAAGATCGCGCTGCTCGCCGCGACGATGGACTCGCACGTCAAGGCCGCGTTCGTGCTCGACCCGGTGGACGGCGGCCAAGGTGGCTGCATGGCGCCGAAGTGCGTGACCGTCTCGAGCTTGATGCCCGACCTCCACATCCCGACGGGCTTCCTGGGAGAGACGACCGACGCGACGACCACGGGCTTCCAGGCGTGCGCGCCCGCCGCCGCGAACTTCGCGACGTTCTACGCGAAGACGGTCACCCCGAGCCTGCAAGTGACTGCGCTCGGCGCGAACCACATGAGCTTCATCGACGACCTGGCGGGCTGCGGTGTCACCTGCAGCTTCTGCAACACGGCGACGGCGACCAACGCTGACGTGACGCAGATGGCGCGCGCGTTCATGACGGCCTTCTTCGAGCGCCACCTCCGCGGCAACACCGCGTTCGACGCGTACCTCACGGGCGCGCAGGCGCAGTCGCGCTACGTCACGACGAACCGCGCCACGATCGTATCGAAGTAGCCGCGAGCGATCAGCGCAGCTCCTCGAACCACGACCACGCGAGACTTCGGTACTCCTCGCGCACGGTGTGGTTCCAGCCCGCAGGCCACGACCGATCGACGTGCTTGTCCTCGCAGAAGGTGACCGCCCCCGCGGCACATCCGCGGTAGGCGAGGCACCCGTGCTCCGCATCGCGGACCTCGGTGTCGGCAGCGCATCCGTCGATCTTGGCCCAGCGCGCGGCGGCGTCGCGGCCGCCTGCGACGCGCATCGTCGGGTCCTCGGTGCGGTGGATGACGAGAACGGGCATGGGGCTGGCGCACTCTTTTTCCCAGTCCCAGCTACCACCGCCGGCCACGACGGCACGAACGAGGTCAGGTCGCTTGCAGCCGAGGTGGTGGACGAAGCGCCCGCCGTAGCTGAACCCGAACGCGAGCACGCGCGCGCGGTCGACGCACCACTCGCCGGCGACCGCGTCGAGCACGTCGGCCGTGAAGTCGAGATCCTGCGCGCCGGCGAAGTCCCACGTCGCCCCTTCGGAGTCGGGGTAGACGGTGAACGCCGCGCCGTCGACGTGGTCCTCCATCTTGAACCAGCCCTCGAGCGAGCGCCCCTTCGAGGACCAGCCGTGGAACATGAGGACGACAGGATAGGCGCGTGCGTCGTCGTACGCCGCGGGCCCCCACACGTGGAACGTGCGTCCGGAGCGCGTCGTCCGCGTCGTGCCGCTCGTGCTCGCATTCGCACGTCCCGCACCGCAGCCGCGCGCGCGAGGCGCGACCGCGGCGTCGACCGTCGTGGCGTTGACGATGGCGATGCTCGGGGCCGCGGTCCTCGGGCCCGTGTTGCTCTTTCGCCGCGCCCGGAGGCCGACCAGGCACGCGGCCGCGACCGCAAGCGCCACGACGGCGGCAACGAGTGCGGGTGTCCGAGCCCGACGACGGCTCAAGGTTGGTCGAGCGCGCGCAGGTCCTTCACGTCGAGCTCGGGACCGCCCGAGCCCGTCGTGTGGAGGACGCCGTCGAGGAGGAAGATGCCGCCGACGTGCCGCGGCTGCAGGGCCAGAGCGAGGCCCACGGCGCGGAGGCTCGGGCGTGGGCTCGGTGCGCGCGGCGGATCGTCACCGAACGTCGCGGCGGGATCGGGGCACGGCAGGCAGCCCGGCGGTGCAGGTCCACGCGGGCGCGACGTGCGACCGGCGATGTCCTCGCGCGGCGGCCTGTTCGTACCGACGTTGCAGGCGGGACACGGGAGCGTGACCGCGACGAGGTAGCCGCGGACGCGCACGTGCGCGCCATCGACGCCCGCGAGCGCCTCGGCGACGGTCGCGGTATCGTCGGCGGGTTTGGTGCGGGCCGGCCACGCGTCGTTGGCGTCGACGGCCTTCGCTGCGCTCACCTGCGAGCCCCCGCAGCCGAGGGCGCCGAGCGTGAGCGCGATGCCGATACGCATCGGCATCACGACGAGGCGCTCATTCCGGGACCTTGTTTCCCTTGGCGACTTCGCTCTCGCGGTATTCGTCGAGGCCCTCGCAAAACGCATGCGAGACCTCCGGGTCGAACTGCGTCGTCGAGCAGCGCTCGATCTCGGTGACGGCGACCTCGTGTGGAAGCGAGCGACGGTATGCGCGGTCGCTGGTCATCGCGTCGTAGGTGTCTGCGACGGCGATGATGCGCGCCATCAGCGGAACGTCCTGGCCCTTGAGGCCGAGCGGGTAGCCGCGACCGTCCCATCGCTCGTGGTGCAGGTGCACGCCGGGGATGAGCGGATGCAGGAACTTGATGGGCTCCAAGATGTCCTTGCCGAACCCGGGGTGGCGCTTGAACTGCTCGTACTCGTCCTGCGTCAGCTTGCCGGGCTTGTTCAGGTTGAGCACGCAGCCGAGCTTGCCGATGTCGTGCATCAGCGCGCTCTGGCGGACGATCTCGATCTGGTCGACGGAGAGCCCGAGCTTCGTCGCGAGGTACATGGCGTACGTCGCCACGCGATCGGAGTGGCCGGCGGTGTAGCGGTCCATCTTGTCGATGGCCTTCGCGAGCCCTTGGATCGTCTGCTGGAACGTGGCGCGCAGGTCCTCGTAGAGGCGTGCGTTCTCGATGGCGGCGGCGGCGCGCGAGCCGACGATGGAGAGTAGCTTGCGCTGCCCTTCGTCGAACCGCTTGCTCTTCGAGAAGCTCGCGACCGCGATGAAGCCGAGCACGCGCTGCTTCATGCGCAGCGGCACCGCAAGGAGCGACGCGAGCGCAACGCCGGGCGGCTCCTTGAAGAAGCGCATCCCCTTGGTGCCGTGCTCGAGCAGCATCGAGTCGCCGGCGAAGTGCTCGAGGAACGCCGTGGGGTCGAGGCGCCCGTACTCCGTGTTCGCCGCTGCGGGCTTGGGCTGCAGCAGTCGCTGGCGCTCGAAGAAGCCGC